>DATLQY010000081.1:0-4101 GCA_035534975.1 Pirellulales bacterium | reverse complement strand
ATCGCATCGCCTATTACCAACGACGCAACGCCTGCGCTCGCACCAGCCACACGAAGGCGACGATCCGCAAATTACACCGCCGCGGCATCAAGCTGACCGGCCTGCCCCGATGCGAAGAAAACACGAGTTAGCGCTGTAGTGTTAAATCGCTCGCATTTTTGGTCCAAGCCGTGCCGCACTCGACCATCGTGCTTACCGGCTGGCACCAAGTGCTGCCGAACACCGAGAACCTGGCCGCGGCCATGCGGAACCTGGCCTTTCTGGATTAATGGTTCAATTGCAAGCCAATTCCCGGTCCAGGATCGAGCACGGCGTCGGTGTTGCGGGTTCGGGGGGACGGCGAACTTTACGGCCCCGACGCATGGCCGCCTTGGTTCCTCGGACGTATACCGGAGGCTGCAGCCGTCGGCAACAGTCGCCGGGCTCTAAACTCCTGTGCCAGATTCATCATCCACGGTACGGTAGGCCGCAAGGCGCACAATGAAATACACCTTCGAACTGCGGGGAAAGGCAGTCACGCTGGCCGCCATCGACCCAGTGACGGCGGTGCGGCCAACGGCCGAGCTGCGGTCGAAGGCGTTGCGTGCCAAACTAACGAACTGCTTCGGCGCCGCGGCACAAGACGACAGTAGCGGAGGCCCTGCCGGACTGGTGTTGCCGGCGCGCAACCGTAAAGTCTTCGAGCGAGCCGGTTGGGTTTTCGTCGAGCCGCTACGACCAGTCGCCGCGGCCGCACTCACGCGGGGATGTTTGGAAGGCGCTGAAGTCGTGCGGCGAGTCTACGTCGGCCAAGGCGGCACGGCGATTGGCACGGACCGCGTTGCCGTCCAGCTCGAGCCGGACATGAGCGAAACGGAAGTGAAACGACGGCTGAAGGCAGACCGCCTGAAGCTCGTTCGTCGGCTGGGCTTTGCCGCGAACACTTATGAAGCGCGCGTTTCCGACAGGCGGCCGGAACTGGAGGTCGTGAAAGAGTTGCAAGAGAAGCGCGGCCGGTATCGCTTTGTCGAGCCTGTGCTGATCGAGGTAATTGGCGGGCGTTATACGCCATCCGACCCCGGCTTCGGCAATCAGTGGCAGCACCGCAACGACGGTTCCAATGGGGGCGTGGTCGGTGCCGACATCAAGTCCGAGTTGGCGTGGGATCTGGCTCGAGGAACGGAGGTGCGACTCGCCGTGATCGACAACGGGATCCACGTAAACCACAGGGACTTGAGGGCCGGTATCGTTGGCGGCGGGTACTTCGTCTCCGACGCCGCTGGCGGCGCGACTTTCCAGGGCTGGCAACCCGGTCAAGCGGGGTTCCCGGTTCACTGGCACGGCACCTTTTGCTTGGGGATGGCCGGCGCTCGAATGGACAACAACCGAGGAGGTTGCGGTTCGGCCCCCGAGGCCGATCTCCTTGCCATCGCGTGCCTGACAGACCAGGTCGGCACGCAATTGACCCTGGCGCGCGCGATCGCTTACGCCGCGGATCCGACGACCGAGGATGCTCAAGCAACGCCGGCGGAGGGCGCCCACGTCATCGCCTGCAGCCTCGGGCCCGCGGACGACGATTGGGTCATGACGTCGGTATTGGAGTTGGCGATCCGCACGGCGGCGCTTCACGGTCGCGCCGGGTTGGGGATACCGATCTTTTGGGCGAACAGCAACGCTCACTGCGACATCAAGCACGACGAAGTCTGCTCGCACCCCGACGTGATAGCCGTGTCGCGGTCAAACCGCAACGACTTGGAGGATGGGGCCGCCTACGGGGCGAAACTGGAATTTCTCGCCCCAGGCGTGGACGTTTACAGCACGAGTTCCGCCACCGGTTATCGATACCGGACAGGCTGCAGCTACGCGGCCCCGTTGGCAGCGGGCGTTGCGGCCCTCGTATTGGCCCGATACCCAAACTGGACCCGCGATCAGGTCCGGCAGCGGCTGCGCGCCTCGTGCGACAAGGTCGGCGGCGTCCCATACGATGCCCAAGGGCGGCACATTGAATACGGATATGGGCGCATTAACGCCTCGAATGCGGTACAATGAAAAAGTGAGGCCACAAGCGCTGGGAAAGGGAACCCGTGAACACCATTGAGCGGACTTACCGCATGCGCGGGACGCAGGTCCACCTTCAGGAGGTGGTCGACTTAGCCGCAGTGCGCTCGGCGTCAACGGGCCGGCCAAGGGTTCTGACGGCTGCGGCCGTGGGTGCCATTGCACCAGAGGCGGAGTCCCAGGTTCGCGCGTTCGAGAGCGCCGGCTGGGAGTTTGTGCCGCGGCACCAAGCCGCCGACGGCGCCAAGGTATATCTCAAGTCCGGCGGCCGCGTGGCCTTGGGGACTAACCGTTTGACCGTTCGCGTCGCCGGCGAATGCTCCGATAAGGAGGCGGCAGAGTTGTTGGCTTGCCACGGCTTCGCCGTCGTTGATCGGCTGAAGTTCGCGCCGAATCTCTTCGTGGTGGAAGTGGCGAGCGGCCGCGATGCCATCGAAGCGGCTGAGCGGTTGGCCGCGTCCGGCGAAGTCGAGTTCGCAGAGCCCGAGCTGATCGAGGTCATTCCCCGCCGGTGACGTGTGACGTGGCGTTGGCTCAACTGGATGCCCACACGTTGCGGTGGCTCTCCCTGCGGGACTACGTGCCATACGCTCCCCATTGTTCCGGCAAGACCGCGACCGTCGGCGATACGCCACAAGCCAGCGGCGATATTCTCGACCTCGGCTAGTTGAAGTGCATTGACACGGGGTGTTGGGACAGAGGTTGGCTCACGGCCCTCGATGTCGGCAGCGGCCAACTCTGGGAGGTCAACGAACGAGGCGAGTTGAGGCGTTGAATGTTGTGGGTTGGTGGACCGTAACGTCTGGGGCATCGTCTCGCTCGACATCCGGAACGACCGCAATGGCGAGTTCTTTGAGATTGCCCAACGGCCGGGAGCGAATGCCGATATCAACGTGCTCGACATTCAGCCCGCGGAGCGGCACCTGCTGTTGCTGGTTCGCGAGGACGGCAAGAAAAGTAAGTTCCTCTGCGGCCACGACGAACGGCACGGGTTCGTCGCCTGCGTCCCGGAGGCCGCCCCGGTCGGCAACGTTCGTCAGGCCAAGGAAGCCCTGAAGCCCTTCGAGGTCCAGAGCGCCCAGGGCCGCAAGCGCTTAGGGGTCAACGCTCGTAACCGCCGCAAGAACGCGGCGTACGTTCGGGCGAGTGGTTTTTCGTCCCGCAGCCCCATGTCGTGGTGGACGAGAAGTTCGTGTTGCGCGACGAGCCGATCCGGCGCCGCGGGTCGGCGGGCAAGGCCCACCTGGCCGAGTTTTGCTATCGAACCGGCGGCGAAGCCGTCCACGCGTGCCGCCGTCACGCCAACGGCGCCACGTCGGCCCAGTTCCAGCAGATCGTTCGCGGCGACCTGGCCGCGAAACGATGGGGCTGGCGTGCAATGCGCAGGAATCCCATCGTGTTGGTTCGGGGCAGCATTCGGCACCCTGACCATTCGACCATCGTGCTTAGTGACTGGCACCAGGTGCTGCCGAACACCGAGAATCTGGCTGCGGCCATGCGGAACCTGGCCTTTTTGGATTAGCGGTAGATCCCGCTCCACAAGGCCAACGGCGAAAATGACTTGCGGCTTGCATAACAAGTGACCAGAATAAGGCCACGCTAAGTTGCCAAATGGGCGGCCGGACGCGGTTGGGGACGTTTCCAGGGAACGACTGTCTCAAGGCGCTGATATCGATCGCCGCTGGAGCAGACAAACGGCCGTGAGCACGAGGACTCTGTGGCGGTGCTTGAGCGGGTTGACTTGCCCACTAAGCTAAGATGAATGTTGAGGAGCGGCTAGACCGGCTCATGCATGGCAAGCGCATTCAATCTGATTACTCCGCGAGCGACCCAAGGACAAATGCATGGGGTAATACCCACTCTGGAAAACCTGGGCAGGAACCGAACACCGAAGAATCTCTCTCCCCTTGAGGCGGCGGGGCTCGAGGAGAATGCCAGACTTGTCGCACGGACATATTGGGCGACCAAGGGACAACGCACGGCTCAGAGCCTGCAAAATCAACTGAATCTCGGGCGGTGGTTTTACATTGGCCAGGCGCCCTACGCCCAAAACGTCCTGTCTGA
>DATLQY010000080.1:0-10716 GCA_035534975.1 Pirellulales bacterium | reverse complement strand
GGCGACCCCCGATTTCGCGCACCCTCGTCCCACCGGCCGGGCATGGTGAGATCCGCCGGGGGCCCACGGGCAGCGCCCCCGCCCACAAAGCCGGGTTGCGCGCGGAAATTGCCCCGCCCATAGTGGAAGTATTCCTACCATTTCATGACCCCAATCTCCGGATTTGGACCGAAATCTCAATTTATCTAAGGGAGGCGCTACGCGCCGCGCGGCCGTAGCTTGCGATCTCCCCCGGATTGGCTACTATTGGGAAAGGGATCGATCCATGTTGAACTCACACGATCAGTTGGCCCAATCGAAGCGGCTTCGCGCGTTGCTCCGACTGGCTGAAGCGAAGCTCGAGACAGCGAACCTGGAGACAACTGCGGCACGCTCGGCCGCACCGGCCTCCGGATTGCCGTGGAGCATGTTTCACGCCATAGGCATCCATGATGAAGTGCTCGACGGCCTGGCCGCCGACGGCTTCATCGAGCGCGGTGGGGGCCACAGTCGCGGAGCAAGCGGCGGTCGGCCGAGGGCGAGTTCTCGCAAGCCCGCTTCCAAACACGATTCGAGTCTCGTGCTTACCGCTTCGGCCGCGGCCTTGCTCTTTCATTGGCTCGCGCACGGAATGTCGTTCGCACTGCCGACTTCCGTCCACGGGCTTCAACTCCCGCCGCGAACGCACCGGGCTGCCGGCGGGGAGACAGCGCAGCATCGTTCGGCCGCGGCTGAACGGCCCGCTACATCGCGCTTTCCCGCCGCCATCGCGCCTCGCGCCACGCACTTCGTCGTCCCAAGGCCAACCTGGGATCGGCGAGCAGGGGATCTGCGGTGGCAAGACGAATTGGCCCTGCACCTCGCCGGCCACGCGTCGGTTCAGGCCGACATCCTCGATGAATTTGAGCGCCTCGACTTTAACTGGGTGGTCCGCTCTCCGCTGGCGCCCGAGACACTCGGCGACAAGACCGCTCCGAAGCGCCACGCAGTCAACGAGCTCAATGAACGGCAAGGAAACACACCCATGATCCACTTCGCCTCGCTCCACGGTCGATTCATCTGCTGGTGCCCCGCGGAATGGCTCGCAACGGACAGGTGACTCCGACGATCGTCCGAGTTGCGCGGTGGAATGTGGGGGACTTGCTATATTTCGTCCTACGGCGCAGACCACCGTCGGGCCGAGGTCGCACGATGTTCAACTGAGGAGAACTCTTTGTGGTAGCGCTCGTCCCGTTCGTCGTGGGTACCTGCTTAGTTGTCTCTGTTGCTGCTTTTGGAGAACTTGGCTAAAACTTGGACGTTTTTTACGGTATGTCGACGATTTGCAACCGTCTATTCGATTGCTGAAGTCGGTCGAAGAAGTTCGCGTGCAGTGGTGATTTCAATGATTCGACGTATTCACCATAATGTCGATCGGGCAAGTCTGGTGACCGCAATCCTCGTGGGTTGCTTCTTCTATTTAACGATGGCCGCCGTCGCGCTTCTGATGATATCTCCATGTGCCGAGAGGACCAGCGTTTTTGCCGCCGACAACGATGAGGTCGCGCCGCCGCCGAATTCGGATCAAGGCGAATCGGATGCGGAAGAAAAAAAGAAACGCTCGTACCTGGAGAAATACGCCAAAGCGTCGGCACGCCTGGAAGCGGGAGTTTCGCGGCTGCACGCACGCGGCCGCTTTCGTCGATTCAACGCCAAGGATCAGCAACCCATGGCCTGGACCGCAGTCGAGTATTTCGTCGAAGACGACAAGCTTCGCATCAACATGGATCACGGGCCTTCGAAAAATGATACGGATGCCCAGCCGCCGTACGCACTGCTGCTTACGCCTGACGTAGCGGCTCAAGTGGTTGACCCAGGCACCGATCTCGCGTGGCCCAAGTATCTCGCCGAGACACCAAAAAGGAGTTTCGAGGCTGAAGTCAAGATAACGGCGTGGAGGTTTCTACGCGCGAGCTATTGTTGCACAGGTTCCTCTGTGACGACGCAGTTGGCAAACGGTGGTTGGACGCTTGAAAGCGTTGAGGCAGACCCCGAGAACAACGGCTGGCTGCTCGTTCGCTGCAAGTACGTCAACCAGCACAAGGACGATCCCCGCCGGAACAGCCAAGGCACGGTGGACATCTGGATGGACGAGTCGCAAGATTTCGTGATACGCAAGGCAAGGTCGGCGTCCAATCTCGCTGATATGTCGATCGATGCAGGTCCGTACGTCCGAGTGGGCGACGGCGGGTGGCTGCCAAAGGCGTTGTCGTGTGTTTGGTACTTGCCGAGCACGGACCACTCTGCCCCTGGGCGTGAACAGCGCCGTTTCCTCGAGCGATGGGAGTTCGAGCTTCTGGACGACGTGGAAACGTCGGATATTCCCGATTCCTACTTCACGCTCGAGTCGCTTGGCATCGCGTCACCCAGCCATCGTCGATGGTGGACGTTGCTTGCTTCAGCGGCGGTACTAATTGCCGCGTTCCTGGCTGCGTGGAGATGGCGTGCCCGATCGCAGCGCGCGCCGCATTCCGGCGACGAACCGGGCCGAACGGAGGCCTTGTAATGACTGATACGGCAGAAGCCGGCGCTTCAGCCGTCGCGCCGATCAAGCGGCGCAGACCCTGGCGGTTCGTCGTTTTTTTCGTCTTCTTTGGAGCGCTCGCCAGCGCAGCAATTCGATTCGGCGGTGCGCGCGAGGTGCAAAGCTTTTTGCTCGACGCGCCGACGACAATCCGTGCTGGAAGTCGCGCGACGTTTCGATACTTATTGCGCAACGAAACGGGGCGAACGGTCAGGCTTCGTCCGCGGACTTTGATCTGCGGAGTGCGGCTGGAAGGCGTTCCATTGGAACTGTTGCCTTACGAGTCTCGGGAAATCAGCCTGTCGCTGACCACGAATGGTCTAAACGGGCCATATCGCGCTGCCGCGGCCATCTCGACCGACGCGACCCCACGGATCCTCGAGTTGAAAAGGGACGTCACGATCCACGCCGACTGGGTCGTTCGCCGCGTCGAATTCGGTTCGGTTCCGGGCGCCCTTCAAGTGAGTCGGCGAGTTCGAATCGGCAATGTGCCTGCGCGGAACCTCGTCAGCGTCGGGGACCTCGCGGCGCCCGGATGGTCGGCGCATGTCACCTGGGCAGGGGACAGGTATCTGGAAATCGACCTGACGGCGACGCTCCCGCCCCTCGACGCGGGACAGTCGTACCGACGCGAACTTTGCGACTTCAGTCTCTATTTCGCCGATGCCGACGTGCGCCGCGTTCAGGTCCTGGCAACCGCGATCGTAGCGGATGACGCCAGCCGATCCAATGACGCGAGCCGCAAGCGGCGGTCGGCGACCGGCGAAGGGGTACGACGCTGAGGTAGCCCGCATGGCGATTAATCCCAATTGGGGCAAGTTTCCGAATGGAGGAAATGAAAAATGTCGAAGCTTTTCGTAGCGGTCTTTTGTGTCGTCGTAGGCGCCGCAGGATTCTTCTTCGCCGAGGGAATTGCGGGCCTTACCTCGGCCGCGCTCGCGCAGACAGGCCACGGGGGGAATAATGACTGCGAAGGGTATTGTAATCCTCGAGACGGCTCCCCCGGTGATTGCTGCGCTCAAATCATTTTTGGGTTGTGCGATTGCCTGTTCGGCGAACTCGACCAGGGGGATTGCGTATATGGTCCCTGTTAGCGCGCGCCTACCGGTCACGGGCGACATGAATACAACGATAGATCGCCGGGTAAGATCCCGCTATGACGCGTTTGAGGAACACGCTCAGCACCGTGGCGAAAATGTCGCGGCGTAATTCGCACGTCGGCCTGGTTACATTGGCGATGCTCTCGCTCTGTGGCAAAGGGTGCAGCGAAAGGCGCGATTCGCGCGCCGGCATTATCGCCGCAACGCCCGCGGAAAGCGTACTGACGAGCAAGGAAAACCTACCGCTGGTGTTTAGAGAGGTAACGCTTGGCGTGATTCCTCGCGCGGGGAGTCGCGAAACCGTGACGCGCTTGACCAATCCGACCAATCGAACCATCAGATGGTCGAAGTTACGGACGAGTTGCGGATGTCTATCGGTCGTTTCCAGTACGAACGTAATCGCCCCGCGTGAGGACGCCTTTGCCAAAATCTGCTTGGACGTTGGCGAGGAACCGGAGTTCGTTGGTAGCCTCGCGCTTGAAGTGACAGCGGTTGGTTCCGACGGCGCCGATGCGTTCCGCTTCGACGTCCGAGCAGAAGTAGTTCCCGAAACGGAGCTCACATTCAGTTCCAAACCTTGAGTGCAGAGGGAATTCCGATGCTGGCGAGGAATTCGTTCAGCACGATCGAGGCGCCCACCCGATCGCGGAGGGCGTCAATCCTTTCGTTTGGGGCGGTGCTAGGTTGCCTGCTCGCGGTGTCGCTCGCGACTGACCTCGTTCGGGACCATCTACTCCGCGCCTCTGGATACGCCATTAGCCTCGTTCCGTCAAGGAGGCGCGTGTCCGTCGATTCAGGTCAAAAAGCTCGGGTGAGCGTCATGGCCCGCAACCTTCTTCCGCGAAGCGTCGCCATTGAGGGAATGTCCGCGGATTGTATTTGCTTGTCGTCAACGAGCTTTCCACGGGTCATTCCCGCCAGTGGAGAAATGGCTCTGGATTTCGAGGTAACCGCACGAAGGTCGCGAAACACGTCGAACGTCCGGCTGGCGGCAAGGGTTGACGCAATACGATGAATGACGACACGGGCGATGTGGCTCACCCAACCGATGGCTCGGAAAGCGCACTCGCCTTTCGCCATGCATTCACCCTCATCGAACTCCTCGTCGTGATTTCGATTATCGGCATGCTGATGGCGCTGTTGCTGCCGGCGGTGATGCAGGCCCGGTCGACGGCCCGCAGGAACACGTGCGCCAACAACCTGCGCAACGTGGGATTGGCGATTCTCGGTGAGACGGATAGTCGGCGACGTTTCCCCGCGACGGGAAACTTCGGCGCCGACGGAACCAACTACCATGGTTGGGTGCTTCAAATTCTGCCTCGCTTGGAGCGCGGCGAAATCTTCCGGAAGTGGCAGTTCAACGAGCCCGTCGATTCCGCCACCAACGCCGCCCTCTCGAAGGTGCAGATCGACGTCCTGATCTGCCCCGATGACGATTCGGCGGAGCCGGACAACGGAAACCTGAGCTACGTCGTCAATAACGGGATCGGCTTCACCACGCCCGTCGACGTCCCCTCGACGTGGCGGTCGGCACGAAGCCCGACGCCGGGTGTCCAACCCATCGACTTAAACGGCAACGGGATCATCTCGCTCAATCCCGGTGTGCCTGACCCGCCGCCTCCCACCGACCGGCAGTTGCTTTATGCCATGTCGCTTTTCTTCGTGGAGAATTGGCCGCCGGGAATCGGCACCTGGCCATCGAGCGACGCCGCCCCGCCGCGCTACCACTCGCTCGACAGCATTGCCGACGGCACATCACAAACGATCATGCTTTCGGAGAACGTTCGGGCGGGGTACGACCCGTCGGTAGGCT
This sequence comes from Pirellulales bacterium, assembly GCA_035534975.1. Taxonomy (GTDB): domain Bacteria; phylum Planctomycetota; class Planctomycetia; order Pirellulales; family JAICIG01; genus DATKSN01. Next base: position 5,261 of record DATLQY010000080.1, on the reverse strand, counting down.
CGACGTGGGCGAACCCATTTCCGACGCGCAACTCGTTTTTCATCAGCGGCTACATTTGCGACAACGGCAGTTGCTCGCCGGGCCACGTCGATTACCGCGCCGCCAACGGCGGCGGCGGTGCCGCGCCCGCGCGTTTCGAAAAAATCAACGCGGCGTTGACCCAGGCGGAAGGGCAGGCCCCCTGGCCTTCGTCGTGGCACACGGGGAATGGCGTTCATTGCATGTTCGTCGACGGCCACTTGAAGTTCGTATCGGCGGACATCAATGGAGTGGTGTACTCCGCGCTAGTGACGCCGCGCGGTACGACCGTCAACGGACCTCTGTGGCAGGGACCGATCGATGATGGGTATTGATGTCGGGCCCCGCTACTACCTTCGAAATCTGCCGCGGTACTATTGGGGTCGGCGCAAGGCGGGGCTGCCGGCCTGCGACTGGAAAGCGATCGTGAATCCCTTCGGCGAACTGCGCCGAAAAATGCACCAGCGGCTGCCATTGCCCGAGGTGCTCGACGAAGCTCTCGATTTGCTCCGCTCCGCGGGCGTGCGGCTGTCGTTGCCGCGGGTGCGGGTGGAGGGGCTCGTCGGCGCGTGGTGGTCCACACGCGCGGTCCCTGGAGACATGATCGAATGTGGCGCGTACCGCGGGGCGACGTCTCTGCTGCTGGCGACGCTTTGCCGCCTCGCGAACGTCGGTAAGCGCATGCTGGTGCTCGATGCCTTCGAGAACCAGCTTCCGATTTCGCGGCACGACGGAATGCGGACTGGAAGCGAATACGTTTTCGTCGGCAACGCAGTTGAACGGCTACTCGATCAAGCGGCGCGGTTGAATGTGCCGGACCGCGTTGGAGTGTTGCGCGGCCGATTTGCGGATACGTTCCGATCGATCGACGGGCGCCAGGACCGGTTCTCTTTCGTCCACATCGACGCGAACTATTACGCGGGAACGTCGGATGCGTGTAGATTCGCGCTCGCTCGCACGTTGCCCGGCGGGGTGATCGTGTTCGACGACTACAACGGCCTGTGTGACCTCGGGGCGCGCCTGGCCATCGACGAATGTTTGGCGCCCAGCGGGATGCGGCCGATCGCTCTTGCCGGCAGCTCCGCGATGTTGAGGATACCTGCATGACCCGACCCTGGCTGAGCGTGATCGTGCCGACCTATGACGGGGCCGCGTACTTGCCGACCGCTTTGGAAAGTATCTTAGCGCAAGGCGACCCAAACATCGAGGTCCTGGCCGTCGACGACGGCTCGACCGACGCGACGTTGCGCATCCTGCGCGCCTATTCCGGCAAGTTGCCGCTGAAAATCATCGAACAGGAGCACGCCGGCAATTGGGTCGCCAGCACGAACGTCGGCATCGCGCGGGCGCATGGTGAGTACCTCAGCTTCCTGCACCAGGACGATGTTTGGCTCCCGCGACGGTTGCAAGTCTTGCGTCGTTTTGCGGCGCGGTGGCCGGCCGCCGCGGTGGTCGTCCACCCTTGCATCTTTCTCAACGCGGCGGGTCGGCGGGTCGGCTACTGGCACTGCCCGTTGCCGCGCCGCGAAGGATCGTTGGCCGCGGCCGAGGTCGTGCCGCGGTTGTTGGTGCAGTGCTTCATTGGAATGCCCGCGACGTTGGTGCGGGCCGACGCGGCCGCGGCGGTCGGGCCGCTCGACGCGAACCTCTGGTACTCCGCCGATTGGGATTATTGGCTACGGCTGGCCTCGCTCGGCCGGACGGTCTACTGTCCCACGCCTTTGGCGGAGTTTCGTATTCACGGCGGCTCGCAGACGCTGACTCGAACCAATTTGCCGCGTGAAATGGAGCGCCAGCAAGGCGTGGTCCTCAGCCGCCATTTGCCACGCTGGCAGAATGAGCATCCTGACGGGCAATGCGTGGCCCGCGCCGCGAACTTCTCTGCGGAAGTCAATGTGGCGCTGGCAAACTATACCCATTGCCAGCCAATCGACTGGCGCCGGTTGGCTCTGCGGTCGGCTTCACTGGGACCGGCGGCATGGGGGCGGTACCTGCGCGATTCGCGGATCGTCGAGCGTTGTTTCAGCCGTTGGCACGCCGGCGCCGTCCCTCATCGCGGCCGGCTTTTGCGCGCTCAGCGAAGGCGGATCGCGGACGAGGCCGCGCTTGGGGCACCGGCGATTGGCGTAAGCTCGGCCGAAATAGGCTCGCTTGTATGCGAGTAGGCCGCCTGATCCGCCGCGCCATGGGACCGTTCGAGCGGCCGGGAACTCACGCCTATCGCAGGTTGTTCGTCGATCTCGACGCGAGCGCGTACTGGTACATCCGGAATCTGGTCCTGACGGGCACGCCGTTTTTCCCGATGGGCCTGTCGCCCGGCACTCATGCCCTTGCGCAGGTCCGCGCCGATATCTGGAGCAGTACGTTGCTTGGCTGCGGAAGCGCCGAGCTCCCGTGGTTGCTCGGCTGCAGCGTGCGGCGGTCGCTTGGGCCTCTGCACCTTGCGGCATGTCTTGCGCTGCCATTCGGCGCGGCGCGGCTGCTCCTTGACGGCGCGCGCGGCTGGCGCGACGGAGCCGCGCAAAGCGTCGCGGGCGCTCGCGCGCTGCTCGTTCCGCTGACGATTGGCGCCGCGGCGGTGTTGGGCGCGACCCCGTTCTGCGCGGAGATAATCCCTGGTACGCTCGACAGTCTGAGGGGAGGCTATCTCCCGCCGCGATTCGGCCTATGTCCTTTCACACTTGCGGTGCTCGTGGTGCTCGCGTCGCTCGATGGATGTCTCGGATGGTCGATCTTCCGGTGGCCGGTGCGACAGCTCGATTTTTCGTTCGCGCACGCGGCGTTGGCAGTGGTCGCGCTCGCGCAACTGGCGCCGCCGAGGGGCCAAAGCTATCCGGCAAGTCTGCTTGAAGGGGCGCTATGCTCGCTACCGATCATGTTTGCCGTCGTGATCCAGTGGCAGGTGCGCGATTGCTGGCCTCGGCTGCGCGCCCCGTTCGTCGTCGGCGTGCTTTCCACCGCCGTGGTGTCCTTGGCGTGTGGCGCGCTCGGCGCGAGTTGGCACGCGCGCTTCGCGACGAATTACGATCGGATGTTCTCGACGAGGTTCTTCAGCAAAATGGCGGAACACGGCCGTGAGGATGTGCGAATCTGCACCCTCGCCCACCGGTATTATCCATTCCTGGGCTCGCGACGGCAGTTTGCCGCGGCCAGGCCGACTTGGCTAGCGAACTATGCGTCACTATTGGAATACGTTGGCGCGCAAGGCGCGACGCGGCTGGTTACGAACATGCATGACATGATCCCTGGGAACCCGGCGCGGGAAGTCGAGCGATTGGTGCGCGCCGATCGCTTGCGATTTATTCCCGTCGGCGCGGACAACGGAATTCTGTCTTACCGCGTCGACCAAGAGAAGCTCGAGGCGACACGCGAAATGCCGATCGCGCCCGCGACGGAGGCAGGCCAATGAACGCGGCGCATCGGCGGTCGCGAGCGGGGCTGTGCCTGCTTCTTGCGACACATGGCGGCCTACTGATGTGGAGCGCGGCCATGCACTCGCCGACGTACGACGAGCCGTTCCATCTGGCTGCCGGCGTGCGGCGCGTGGTCGAGGGACGTTTCGACCTCGACCTCGGAAACCCGCCGCTGCCGGCAATGGTCGCCGCGGTGCCCGTTGCGCTCGCCTCAGCGGAAACCGATTGGCGTCGGTTCCCTGAAACGATTCCTGTGGGATACGACTTTGTCGCGGCGAACGGGCGGCGGATTTTCTGGCTCGTGACGCTCGCCCGCTGGGCATGCATACCTTTCAGCTTGCTCGGCGGCTACGTTTGCTTTCGCTGGGCGCGCGAATTGTATGGGGAGGCATCAGGATGGCTGGCCCTTATCCTGTGGTGCTTTTGCCCCAACGTGTTGGCCCACGGGGCGCTGGTCACAGCCGACATGGCCGCCGCGTCTCTGGGATTGACCGCGTGTTGTGCCTTCTGGCGGTGGCTCGAGTTGCCGACGTGGGCGAGTGCAGGCTGGGCCGGGCTGGGCTTGGGTCTCGCCGAGTTGACCAAATATGTGTGGCTCCCGCTCTACTTCGCATTGCCAGCCGTCTGGATGGTTTGGGGCTGGTCCTCTCGGCGCGACATAGCACGGCCACGATGGCGCCGCCAGGCTGCGCAATTGGCCGGCGTGCTGCTATTGAGCGTATACGTGATCAACTTTGGCTATTTTTTCGAGGCAACACCGCAGCCTCTCAGGCGGTTCGCGTCGGGCGCCCACGTGCTACGGAAAATCGGCGCACAGCGCGACGATTCGCCGTTACACTGGCTGGGTTCGGTCCCCGTGCCGCTGCCGTCCAATTACGTCCGCGGTGTCGAGCTGGTCGATCAATGGTTCGACCGCACTCACCGTTCATACCTTCACGGCCAGTGGAGCGAGCGGGGCTGGTGGTACTATTACCTGGTCGGCCTGGGCTTGAAGGTGCCATTGGGGACCTGGCTGCTGCTGCTCTTGACGCTCGGCCTGAGCCTCGCCGATCGGCGTTACAACGCCGGCCTACGGACCGAGCTGTTGTTGCCAGCTTTTGCTGTTTCTTTGGTGCTTTTCGTGAGCGTGGTGACCACCGACCAGAGCCACGTGCGCTTTGTCTTGCCCGCGCTCCCCTTTTTGTTCGTCTGGGCCGGGAAAACCGCGCGCGCGCTTACGCTCCGGTCATGGCGCGTGGCGGCGGCCGTGGGCGCGTGCCTCACGTGGACCGTCTTCAGCAGCCTTAGCATTTATCCACACAGTTTGTCGTACTTCGACGAGCTGGCGGGCGGCCCAAAGGGCGGGCACGATTGGCTGCTCGACAGCAACATCGACTGGGGCCAGGACCTCTTGTACCTGAAGCGCTGGCTCGACGCGCAACCCAACGCGGGGACGCTGCACTTGGCCTATTTCGGGTTCGTCGATCCGCGGCTGGCGGGGATCGAGTTCCAGTTGCCGCCTTCCGCGACGGAACTGGCGACGCGCGGTGCGGATCGGGGCACCGCGAATCGACGAGTGCTCAAACCGGGATGGTACGCCATCAGCGTGAACCTGTTGCACGGGTACTCAATTGCGATTTCCGACGGGCACGGAGCACTCACACTGGCATCACCCTCGGACTACACGTATTTCCAGCGATTCACTCCGGTGGCCATGGCGGGCTACTCGATCTACATCTACCATCTCGACCAGCATGACATTGACGACTTGCGAGGGGGACCGAGCAGTAGCCCGTAGCGCGGCCGCGCTTCGCTCCTGGTTTATCTGCCGTCGTCCGTGTCGCCTCGCAG
>DATLQY010000079.1:0-6226 GCA_035534975.1 Pirellulales bacterium | reverse complement strand
GACGATCAGCTTGCAGTGCTTGAGCCTTTCGATCGAATGGGCGGAGAACTTCAGCGTGTGGTAGATCATCACCGCGTCGGCCTCGTCGATTTTTCCGAGCAACTCATCTTCGTGGCTTGCCAGCATCACGTCGACGGTGGCGATGTCGCCCAGAATCCGCTCTTCGGTCTCCGGCGCGTGGGTCAGGAAATCGGTCACGACGACTTTGAATTTCTTGGTCATGGGCATAAAGTAACGGCAACGCCCCTGCCAGGCAAGGACGCACCGCAAGTCTACTCGACCGGTCCCTCGACCCCGCCCGCGAACAGCTCGTTCTCCTCCTCTCGGCTCAACAGCACCTCGGCCTTGTAGCCGCCCAGTGCCTTGTCGCGAACGGCAATCAAACCAAATATCACCACGAGAGCTATCGGCAAGGCGCTTACATAGCGAAACGCCATCGCCGCTCCTTGAGCCTCAGCTTCAGTGACCTTTTCCTTCTCGTCGTCCGTTAGCTTCTTCACGGCGTCGGTGTCGATTTTCTTCGTCTCAGGGATCCCCGCCAGTTTCAAGACCCAATTCGCTTTCTCCTCGACCACTGCTAACGGCGCCACGTCGGCGGGCACCGCGGCAACCGATTCGCGGTCGTAGATGAAACCCATGAAGGGTAATACGACCGCAATTGATAAATTCCCGAAGCACCCCATCAGTCCCAGGAGCCACGCACCGCCCTTGGGAAAGCGCTCGGCGGTAACGCCAAGCATCGTCGGCCAGAAATACGCGATCCCCACCCCGAACACCGTCGCGAACGCGAACACCGTGCTCGGTGTCGTCGCCCCACTCAGCAAATAGAGGCCGGTCCCCGACAAGGCAGCCGAAATCGTGAGCATTCCGACGGGTGACAATGCGTGGGCGAGGGGACCCGCGAAGTGCCGCATCACGAACATCAGCGAACTGGTATAAATCAAAACCGTCGTGCCGGAAAATGTACCTTTGGTGGTTCGCGTGATGACCGACTCCTGCCATTGTTGCGGACCGAGTTCGGCGGCCGCCGTGAGCAGCATACAGAAAGCCCAAATCAAGAACATCGGCCGAAACGTCTCGCGGAACATGTCACCGGTCGAAACCCCAGAGGCCACACGCTCCGTCTCAGGAAACCTCTGCGTCAAGACGATCAGCACGTAAATCACGCCCGGAATCGTGATCAAGCCCATGAGCGTTTGCCATCCGTAGTCCATCCCCGCGATCTTCGTGAAGCCCAGATTAAGCCCCTTGCCCATGTACCTCGCGATGAGGCCGCCCAGGATGAGGCCGCCAGGCCACCAGGCATGGAGGATGTTCAAGTAATGGGTCTTTCTATCTGGGAAGAGCGTCGCCGCGAGCGGATTGATGGCGATTTCTACCAGCCCGTTTCCACAACCGCCGATGAACATGGCCCCAAACAGTACCGGAAACGCCAATTCGCCGTGCGGTGCGAAGATTGTCCCAAAGACCCCGACCATGTGGCTTGCAAACGCCAGAAACAGAATTCGCTTCATCCCCAACAAGTCGCAAAGGGGTGCGCCGAACAGCATGGAAAACGCCATTCCCCAAAACGCGCCGCTGGCAATCCACCCTTGGTTTTCCTTGGAAAGATCGAATTCCAACCCCAAGTCTGGCAAGATGTCCCCGCGGATGATGAACGTGAAAGCCGACGTAATCAGGGCGATGCAGCTCCCCACGAACAGGGTGCGTGGATTCATTCAGCGACTCCTCGTGCGTTGCGTTCCGGCCGCTTGTGTCAGCGGCTTGGTGGGCATGATTGGTGGGCGGGTACGATTACAAGCCTTCGAGTATATCCACGCGCTAGCGTAAGTAAATGAACGGAAGCCCTGGAATCGCAAAGGGGCCGCCGGAACGTGGACACTCGTTCCTATCTCCTTTTGCCTTCATTTCCATATCCCCTCGTTATCCCCCTATCCCTTTTTGGCAAACCCACCTTGACCCTGTTGACGTAAACCGAATAGCATACGCGGCTTTTGTTCGATTGCGGAATTGCGCTTCGGTCGATCGTCATGCCCCTCACGCCGTACCGCCACGGGTTGATCTTAGCCTTGTTGCTGGCCATCGCGTTTGCCGCGCGGGTGGCGGCGGGGGTTTGGTGGCAATCGCGCTTGCCGCAAGGCACACGTTTCGCGTTTGGCGACAGCCAAACCTATTGGACGCTGGGCCAGCAGCTTGCCCATGGAGAGCCGTACCAGTACGGCTCGGCCAACGCCAGTGTCTTTCGAATGCCGGGCTATCCGCTGCTCCTGGCCGCGCTGTTTCGCGTGGTGGGCGACGACCCACCGGTCGTCTGGGCGCGCGGGCTGGGGGCGCTGCTGGGAACGATGGCCGTGGGGTGCGTGTATTGGCTTGGCCGGCAAGTTCTCGAACCGCCGACGGCGCTGCTCGCGGCCGGCATGGCGGCAATTTATCCGGGGGCGGTCGCCACGAGCGTCTTCGTGCTCAGCGAGGCCGCCTTTTGCCCGTTGATGGTGGCGCAGCTCGCCGCCTGGGTGGCCACATGGCAAGCGAGCGACCCGCGGCGCGCGCGCACTTGGGCGGCCGGGGCCGGGGTTTTGGCGGCCTTGGCAACGCTCGTACGCCCGAGCTGGCTGACGTTCGTCCCTTTCGGCATCGTCGTCGCGATGTTCATCGACCGGCCCAGGTCGAGGCTCCTGCGGCTGGGGCTGGTCATGCTGGCCGGCATGGCAGTCACGATGTCGCCCTGGTGGATTCGCAACTGGCGCCTCGTCGGCCGGTTCGTCCCCACCACGTTGCAAATGGGCGCGAGTCTGTACGACGGACTCAACCCGCGGGCCGATGGATCGAGCCAAATGTCGTTCGTACCGGAGTTTGACGCCCTCGAACGGGAGCAGCACGGTGCCGGTGTTGGTTTCGAGTACCGTCTCGACCGTCGATTGTTTCGCGCGTCGCTGGCTTGGGCGGCGGGTCATCCGCGCCGTGTGATCGAACTTGCCGGGGTCAAGTTCGTGCGGTTGTGGAACGTATGGCCGAACGACGCCGGAAATCGTGGTTGGGCCATCCGTCTGGTAACGCTCTTGAGCTACGTTCCGATCCTCGGTCTTGGCCTGGCGGGCGTCTGGCACCAGCGCGGCCGCGGCTGGCCGATCGCGCTCTGCTGGTTGCCGGCGGTCTACTTGACGTTGCTGCACGTCGTGTTCGTCAGCTCGATTCGCTACCGTGAGCCGGCCATGCTCGTCTTGCTCGTGCCGGCGGCGGCGTTTTTGAGGTCCGGGTTGACGAAACGGAGGAAAGATTCAGCGTGATGTCCCATACTCCAAAGGATAATCATCGCGCCACGGGCAACGCCGTGGTATGTGGGGCGGGCTTTCAACCTGCCATAACCCAAGTTCTATTATGGCAGGTTGGAAACCTGCCCCACGTCAGAGGTTGATCCCCATCATCAAGTCATTGCTCAATTTCGTCTGGTCCTCGTGCAAATGGGGATTACTGATCGCCCTGGTGGGCGCGGCGGGGGCGGTGTTGTTGTTCTACAACCGCGTCGACGAGGAAATCCGCCGCCGGGTCGAAGCCCGCATCGCCGCGCAGTACCCCGACCTGACGGTCAGCGTGCGTTCGGCGCGGCTCGTGACCGACCAGGGGATCGAGCTCCGCGGGCTTTCGATCGCCGAACCCGGCGCCAGCGGGCCGGGCGCCGAACTGGCCTACCTCGAGGAGGTCTTTCTCGCCGGCCAGAACGACTGGCGGCAAATGTTGCAGGGTAATCTATCGATTTCGAACATCGTCATTCGACGGCCGACGATCCGCATGACTCGCCGCGCCGATGGCACGTGGAGCGCCGCCAAACTATTGCCGTTGCCAAGGCTGAGCGCCGACGCCCCGCGCGGGAGCATCGAGAACGGCGTGGTCGAAATCCACGATCCGTTCAAGAACCAGCCCGGCGCCTTCGTGCTGCGCGACGCGCAGTTGCAGTTCGAGGCGGCGCCGAGTGCCGCGACCGCTTCGAGCGGCCGACCGGATTTCGAGGTGCGGGGGCGGCTCTCGGCCGACCACGTGCGGAAAATCGACGTTCAAGCGACGATGGAACCGAGCGGTCGGCGCTGGTCGATTTCCGGGATGGTCGAGGACCTCGATATCTTGCCGGAGCTGGCCCGGGCGCTACCCGCCGATCTTTCGCGCCGCTTGACAGCGTGCGGGCCATTGCGGGCCCAGGCCAAAGGAACGTACCGCTTGCGCTACGATGAGGCGGCCGATCCCGCGCTGGATTTCGATGTCTCGGGGCAGCTTGCCCGTGGCCGAATCGACGATCCGCGGCTTCCGTCGCCGCTGACCGACCTGCGCGCGACGTTTCGCATCAAGCCAAAAACTCTCACGGTCAACGATCTCACGGCGCGCAGCGGCCGGACCACGTTGAAGATCGAAAGTTTCAAGCGCGACGGTCATGCGCCAAAAAGCCCGTACACCCTCAAAGCCGAATGTTACGATCTCATGATCGATCGAGCGCTCATGAAACTTTTTCCGGTCTCCTGGCAGGAGGAATGGCAAAAATCCGAACTCAACGGCAAGGTCGACGTCGAGCGACTGGAGCTGGCCTTCGACGGCGAACGATGGGTCCCGCGATTGCTGTTGAAGTGCGTCGACGTGGCCTTCAGTTACCACGCGTTCCCGTACCGACTCGAGCACGGAAAAGGGCGCATTGAATTCAAGGAAAGTCTGCTGACGGCCGACCTGACGGCGTACAGCGACAGCGAGCCGGTGCGGATCGTCGGCTCCGCCCGCGACCCCGGCCCGAATGCGAGGGTCTCCTGGGAGATCCGCGGCGACAGCCTGCACCTCGACGAAAAGTTGTTCAAAGCGCTCGACTTCAGAGCGATCAATCCCGGGGTGGGGCAATTCGTGCGCGCGCTGCACCCGAACGGTACGTTCAGTGTGCTGTTCCGCACCGGCCATGGCGAAGAGCGCCTGCCGCGCTTGCACAAGCACCTGTCGTTGGGGCTGAACCGCTGTTCGCTCCAGTACGAAGGTTTCCCTTACAAGCTCGACAACGTCCGCGGCACGCTCGTCATGAACGACGACGCCTGGGAATTCAAGGACTTGGAAGGCACCAACGACACGGGCCGAGTCACCTGCCACGGCCGATTGCTCCCGGTGCGCGGAGGCAGCGAGCTGGTGCTGAACTTCGAAGGGCGGAACGTGCCGCTCGAGGAAGAGCTGCGTGACGCCTTGGCCGTGCGGAGTCCCGGAGCGGCGCGGCTTTGGCGCGACTTGAAACCGCGCGGCACGGTCAACCTGAAATCGGTGCTGACCATCGCGCCGGGCCAATCGAACGCGGATTTGCGGGTCACCGCGTGGCCGGTTTTCGACGAGGCCGCCAATCAACTCGTCTCGATCGAGCCGAGCTACTTTCCCTACCGTCTCGAAAAGCTCCAGGGCGAGTTCACCTACCAGGATGGCGGCGTCAAGCTCCATCGCGTGAGGGCCGAACACCGCGGCACGAAGCTGGAGGCCGCCGGCGAGTGCAGAATCGAACCGCTCGGCGGCTGGCGGCTGCGGTTCGACCGGCTCCACATCGATCGCCTCCGGCCGACCGATCGCGATCTGCTGCAGGCCCTCGGCGGTCAACTCAAGAAGCGCGTGGCCGACTTGTCGCCGAGGGGGTCGCTCAATTTTCGTGGCACTCTCGAGCTGGCGTCCGATGGTCAGCCCGGCGAAGGCGTTTCGGCCGGCTGGCATTTGGACGTCGAATTTCAACCGGGTCGCCTCGATTGCGGCGTCGCGTTGGAGGACGTCTATGGCGGTGTAACGCTCGAAGGAAGTTTCGACGGCCGCCGTTTGCTCTGTCGCGGCGAACTCGATTTCGATTCGCTCACCTTGAAGGAATTCCAGTTCACTGAAGTGCGGGGACCGTTCTCCATCGACGACGGCCTGGTGCTGCTGGGCGCTGCGGCCGATCGCCAAAGGCCCGACCGCCGCGCGCAGCCGGGTCGGCCCATCACGGCGCGGCTTTACGGCGGGCGGGTGCAAGTCGGCGGAAAGATCGCCCCCGCCGACCGGCAGGAATATTTCATGCAGGTTTCATTGATCGACGCCGACCTGGCCCGCTTCACGCAAGAGGCCGTACCTGGCCATCAGAAACTGACCGGCCTGGTTTCGGCCGACCTCGACCTCGACGGACGCGGACGCGGCATGCACAACCTGGCCGGGCGCGGCCGCATCCGCTTGCGCAACGCGGACCTGTTCGAAT
>DATLQY010000078.1:0-9078 GCA_035534975.1 Pirellulales bacterium | reverse complement strand
TCGGATTGGGCGCCGAAATCGGCATCAGCACCGACAAACTCCACGCGCGCGGCCCCTGTGGCGTCAAGGAGCTCACCAGCTACAAGTACGTGGTCTATGGAAATGGCCATCTCAAGGACGAACGATGAGGGGTGAGAGGTGAGTTGGCGGCTCCTAACCCAGTGCCTTGTTCCCACGCTCCGCGTGGGAACACCTCCCCGGACGCTCCGCGTCCCCGCCAGATCCACGCAATGCTTGATACGGCCGCGGAGCGGCGAAACATGCGTTCCCACGCGGAGCGTGGGAACGAGACCAAGAGGGGAGACGGAAAATGAACAACGAACAACGACCAAAGGCCCCTCACCCCTCACCCCTCACCCCTCACCAAGTACTCAATCAGGCGGAAGTCGAAAGCCTGTTGTCGGGCGCCGGCGCCACGCGCTTGCGCTCGCGCGAAAAGGTAAGCCGCTACGATCCCAGACACACCATGCGGGTCGTTGAAGATCCGCTGCGCGCCGTACGGACCCTGCACGAGCGATTTGGGCGCCATTTCGCGGCCGCGCTCTCGGCCTTCTTGCGATCGAAAGTCGAGGTCGCGCTCGTGGGCGTCGACCGCTCGACTTTCGGCCAATTCATGCTCGGCCTGGATAATCCGAGCTGCGTCTGCCTGCTCAAAGCCGAGCCGCTGGAAAGCGACGCAATGGCGAGCGAGGGGCGCGTATTGGCAAGCGAGGGGCGCGCATTGGCGAGCGGGGGGCGTAAGCCCCCCGGTGATGTCAACCTGCCCAAGACCGAACCACTGGAAAGCAAGACGGTCCTCGAAATCAACCCGTCGATTTTATACCCGCTCATCGACCGCTTGTTGGGTGGGCGGGGCGAAACCTGTTCCATGGCGCGCAGGCCCCTGACGGAAATCGAGCTGCGACTGGCACGGCGGATCGCCGGGGTATTCCTGGCCGAGCTTCGCCGGACGTGGGACGACGTGCTGCCGCTCGAGCTGGAGGTCATCCGCATCGAGAGCGATCCGCAACTCGTCGACGTCGCTCAGCCCGGCACGATCGTCATCGTGATCGGCTTCGCGCTGACGATTGGCGGTGCGCGCGGGATGATCAACCTTTGCGTCCCTTGGAGCTCGGTCGAGCGCATCGGAGAAACGTTTCCTCGCAACGAAGGCGTGGACCACGAATCGCGGCCGGCCATGCCGGCAAGCGCCGAATCGACCGATGGCGAAGGACAAAGCGCGCCCGTTGAGCTTGTCGTGCGGCTTTGCCATTCGCGCATTTCAAGCGGGGAGCTGATCGGTATCGAGGTGGGCGACATCATCACCACCGAGACGAGCGCCCACGACGCGCTCATCGTCGAGGTCGAGGGAATCGACCCCTTCCGCGTTCGGCCTGGCGTGTTCGAGGGGCGAAAAGCCGTCCGCATCGAAGAGACGCCGCGAGTCTAAACCTGACGTTGCTTTTCGATGGCCCCGTCACGACGCGTCGTGATCACGCGGTGAAAATGCAATTGCACGTCGCGATCGACGACGCGACGCACGCCCTCGACCAGGCAGTGCGGCTCGTTGTCTTCCTGGCCCAGGCGAATCACCTCATCGACGGCCAGCCCGTGCGGTACGGTAAACGTCGATTGGTAAATGATCTGTTTGCCGGCGTCGAGGTCGGGCACGATGAAGTGGCAGGTTGCGCCGTAGGTCAGCATCCGGCTGGCGTAGGCGTCGTGGTACGGCCGCAGACCCGGAAAGCTCGGCAGCAGTCCGTGGTGCAAATTGATGATCCGGCCGCCGGCGTATTTCCAGCAACTGCTGGCCGGAAGCACTCGCATGTAGCGGGCCAGGACGATGTAATCAATCTGGTGTTCGTCGCACAACTCGACCATTCGTTCATCGTCGGCGACGCCGCGCTCGTCGCCGATATCGTGCCACGGGACGCCGAACTGCTCGGCCAATGCGCGGCAGTGCGGGCGGTTGCCAAGCATCAACGCGGCTTCCGCCTTGACTCGCCCGTCGCGGATTGCGCGGAGCAAGGCCAGCGGCGATTCGGCGCGGTAGGTCGTGCAAATGGCCAGCTTCGGCCTCGCGGCGCGCTCGTCGGGCGACCAGACACGGATCGAAAGCCGCTTTTCGCGGCCGATCGCCTCCATCGCCCGACGCAACGACGCTAATTGGTCGGCGGTCATTTCCATCCGCAGCAACATCGCGAACAGGCGCTCATCGTCGTGATCGTACATCTGGATCTCGGCGATGTTGGCGCCTTCGCCGGTCACGTGATGGATGATCGGGTCGGCCAGACCACGATGGTCGGGACCGACGGCGGTGATGACGATTTGCATTGCAAGGGTTCAGGTGTCGGTACCGCGTCGGTTACTTGTTCCCCGACTTGCCGTCGCCGCGGGTCTTTCCAAACGGCGGCGGAGGAGCGACGTGCGGACGGTCGAAGCGAATTTTGCGCCGGACCGGCGCACGTATAGGTACGGCGGGCGACGGCGGTGAGCGATGGGGGTCCATCCTTGGCCTCCAAAGCACAAAACCTAGCGGCGATCGGTGCCAAGTACAAGACGGGCCTGTCGCTAAATCGGCCGAAAACCCACAAGGCGCGGTTAGGCCGCCCACTCCCTTCATGCTTCATCCTTCATCCTTCTGCCTTCATCTAACCCCCATCTGGCAGGGTGGTGAATGCCGGACGACAAGCGCGAAGTTGTTTTTCGAGCGATGCTAAGCCGGGCTGCCAGGGTGGGACGATAACGGTTATACTCGACATAGGCTCCGCCTTGACTTCGACCGCCCGTTTGCGAAGATAGGTTGATCGAGAAGATCAGGTAACATGGCCAGCAATACTGAAACCTCACTCGTGCCCGCCACGGGCGGTGCGTCGCGCGCGGAACCGCCGAAGCCTAGTCGGCGCCAGCGCCGCGCGGCCATTGGCACGAGCCGGCTTCCGCATCCCGAATCGACCGCACCGCCCAAAATCCTGTGGCCTTACTGCATTAGCCTTGGGCTTTATCACGCCTTGGCTCTCTTGGCATGCCTTCCGTGGCTTTTCAGTTGGACGGGCGTGACGTTGACCGTGCTGGGGTTGTACGTGTTCGGCACTTTGGGCATCAACCTCTGTTATCATCGCCTGCTGACCCACCGCGGCCTCGCCTGCCCCCTCTGGTTGGAGCACGTTTTCGCCGTGCTGGGCATCTGCTGTCTGCAAGATACGCCCGCCCGCTGGGTGTCGATCCACCGGATGCACCATCAGTTTTCCGACGAACGGCCCGATCCGCACAGCCCGTTGGTCAGGTTCTTCTGGGGACACATGGGCTGGCTGCTGGTCGAAAATCGCGAGCTCAACAGCGTGCTGACCTACGACCGCTACGCGCGCGACGTGCTGAAGGACCCGTTCTATTTTGCCTTCGAGCGGAACTTGCTCTGGTTCTGGGTCAACCTGGCGCAAGGCGTGTTGTTCTTTCTGGCTGGGTTCGCCGCGGGTTGGGCCATGAGCGGCCAGGTCATGGGGGGCGTGCAGTTCGGCCTGAGCTTGTTGGTCTGGGGCGTCATCCTGCGGACGGTGCTGGTCTGGCACATCACGTGGAGCGTGAATTCGCTGTCGCACATCTGGGGCTACCGCAACTACGAAACCGCCGAGAACAGCCGCAACAACTGGTTCGTGGCCCTGGTCAGCAACGGCGAAGGCTGGCACAACAACCACCATGCCGACCAGCGCAGCGCCTCGCACGGGCACCGCTGGTGGGAGCTCGACGTCACCTACTTGACGATTGCGCTGTTGGAGAAACTTGGTTTGGCGCATGATGTCGTGCGGCCCAGCGGAAAGCACGGTTAGTCATTGATCGTTCGCCGCGTCAGGTATAACCATGGGCAGGTATAATTTCTAAAAAAAAACGCTCGAATTCGGCCCAAGCGCACGCTTTTGATGCGCTTCGGTCTTCATGCCAAGACGAAACCCGTAGGTGCCAGGCAACCAGGCGAGCCGCCCCACGGGGGTATCTGCGAAGCGGGTCGGCGGGTATCCAGGCATGGCTCCTCGGCGACTGCGCAAAGGCGTTGGGCGCAAGTCCTTTCGGAGCGGCGACTTCGAAAAGCGCCAATTGGCGCATCCCGAAATGAGACGGTCGTGTTTGCGTCCGTCAGGACATTGGGCTTGCGCCAGACGCGGGTATCAGACCTTGATCTCCAAGTGAGCGTCAGAACGACGGCTGCGCAGCGTCAGCGTCGTACACTTGGGCTTTCCAGCCTGACGGGGCCCTTTTTGGACTGCGGTGATCGGGGCACCCGCGCAGCGGGTCGGCCGCTTTCTTCGTCGCGAGGGCAAATCACCGGCCACGCGCCGGTAGGCTGAACATTTTGCATGATGTCACGAGCGGAAGAGAATGGAAGACAGGATGCCAGGATAATCAGGATGGAACACGGCCATGCGATTGTCTCGAAACCCATCCTGTCGATCCTGAAATCCTGTCCAAAGAACTTGTCGACACGATCAACGTCCGCCGTCAGTTCCCGAGAGTGGCCAATTGGCCACTCTGCGATTGCCCTGTTTTCCAGTGTGCGGGCGATACCTAGCGCGCCACAGAGGGATGGCCGACACGGCCGGTGGATTTCGCGCGCCAGTTGAGCACCTTGCCCCGCGAGTTGAGCACCTTACTCCGCCAGTTGAGCACCTTGCCCCGCCGGACGAGCGCGACGATCCTAGCCTTGGAACGAAAAGTGGAGAAAAGGCTCTCCAAGTCGTCCAAGTCGTCCATCTACTAATAGGGGGGTCTGTCGCGCGCGTCGCAAACCTTTCCCGATGCTCGACTTGCAATCAACACATCCTTCATGGCAGCACCGCATTCGTCAGCTCAAGTCGTCCAATAAGTCGTCCAAAAACGGCGCGCAAGTCGTCCAATGGGCGTGCCGGGTGGAGATTCACGTTTGCCGTCTGCCCCCTGCTCCGCTCTTTCGTCCCATCTCGTGGCTTCGGAGTCCTGACTCCCAACTCCCTTCCCGTGCGCCCTGCCCACTGCCGCCTCGCCCCTCCTACCTCCTGAGCCGCCGCGCAGCGCCCAATGACACGCCGAGCAATTCAAACGAAGCGGAGCCGCCGTCAACTGGCCTGAAGTCGACTCCTTGCAGTGCAATTCAACGGTGATTCGCCACCCGCCTTTTAATAAATAGCCCTCCACCGAGTTGCACCGTGTTGAGCGAGGGATTGACCAGCTCCGTAGAATGGACTAGAATTATGGTCAATGGTGAAGCGACTCAAGTTCAAGTTTTCTTTTGCGCCGGAGGCAGTCGAACACTTGGACCTGATCGACTCCAAGTACCACGGGCTCCTTCGGCGAACGATCGAAGAGCAGTTGACGCACACGCCGACGGATGAAACTCGGAACCGGAAGCCAATGGACGAGCCAGCCCCGTTCGGGGCATCCTGGGAGCTTCGCTGCGGTCCTGATAACCGCTTTCGTGTTTTTTACGAAGTTGATGTGGCAGCACAAGAAGTGCAGATTCTGGCCATCGGCGTGAAGGAACGCAACCGGCTCTTAATCGGAGGAGAGGAGTATCAGACATGAGGATTGCCCCTTTGGCGGACGTGAAGGCTCGTTTGAGCGCTTACCTGGATGAATGCGGCGCGGAGGGCCCCGTGGTCATCACGCGCAACGGCAAGGCTGCCGGCGTGTTGCTCGTCCCCTACGATGATGATGACTTGGAGCGTCTCATCCTGGGGCGCTCTCCGCGTTTTCAAGCATTGCTTGACCGTTCGCGGCAAAGCATCAAAGAGGGGAAAGGCCTGGACGAGAAGACGTTCTGGGAGGCCGTTCGCAAACGAGCGCAAGAACGAAAGGCCGCCACAGCGAAAAGCCGTCGCACGAAACGCCGAACCTGATCGCCATTTCAGTTTCGCGCGACGGCCTCGCGAACACTCCAGCCATTCGATTGCCACCGGCTCGGGCGGTGCTGGCCGGCGATCGCCAAGCCCAGCACCGCTTTAACGCCGGCTAGTCCGCCGCCTTGGCCGGGGCGGGCGGCGGCAATGACGTGGAACGCGATAGCTCATTCGGACCGCTCTGGCCGCCGCGCCGCAAGTTGAGCAATCGCGGGAGTGAGAAGTATGCGTGTCTTGAATCTTCTTATTTTTGGACTGCGGTGATTCATCACCGCTTTCTTCGGCGGTACATTGGACAATTGGCATGATGTCACCAGCGGGAGCGAATGGAAGACAGGATGCCAGGATAAACAGGATGGAAGGATGGAACACGGCCCTGCGATTGTCTCGAAACCCATCCTGTCGGTCCTGAAATCCTGTCCAAAGAACTTGTCGACACGTTCAACGTTCGCCGTCCGTTCCCGAGAGTGGCCAATTGGCCACTCTGCGATTGCCCTGTTTTCCAGTGTGCGGGCGATACCAAGCCCGCCACAGAGGGGTGGCCGAAACGGTTTCAACCACGCACCCCTCACCATCCGGCCGGTGGATTTCGCGCGCCAGTTGAGCACCTTGCCCCGCGAGTTGAGCACCTTACTCCGCCAGTTGAGCACCTTGCCCCGGAGATCGGAACACTAATCAACGCCGATCCACACTAAAGAGGGTTCTATTAGGGAAGATTAGCGCGAATCAGTGTTCCAAACGCCCGAGAAGGAATGAAACACCCGCTGCTGCCCCAGGACGAACTTTGCAGGCTCGCCGAATATATGAGCGCCTTACCTCGTCGGTTGAGCACCTTACCGCGCAAGTTGAGCACCTTGCGCCGCCGGATGCGCGACCGTTCATAGCCTTGGAACGAAAAGTGGAGAAAAGGCTCTCCAAGTCGTCCAAGTCGTCCATCTGCTAATAGGGGGGTCTGTCGCGCGCGTCGTAAACCATTCCCGATGCTCGACTTGCAATCAACACATCCTTCATGGCAGCACCGCATTCGTCGACTCAAGTCGTCCAATAAGTCGTCCAAAAACGGCGCGCAAGTCGTCCGGTCGGCCCGAATGTGCGAGATTCGTATCATGCCACCCGCGTGCTGGGTGGAGATTCACGTTGGCCGTCTGCCCCCTGCCTCCTGCCCACCTCGGCTGCTTGCGAGCTCGACACGTTTCAGAAAGTAGGGGGGATACAACTGTCCGCACTGTCCGCATCCGATGTTCCTCCGTCACAAATAACGGTGCCACATCGACTTGAGTAAAAATCAGCCTGCGGACAGTCGTCATTTCTCAACTGTCCGCATAGCGAGCCGAAGCGATGCGCCGGGCCGTGTTGGCGATGGTCGATGCTACAAAGGGGCGGCATCCATGATTCGGCGGACGGCCAACGTGACCCGGCCCAAGCGGTGGCCGATGAGCTTCGCCACGCAGCCGAGGGGCCTCTACGGCTGATGGCGTCTGGCCCCGATTCCAAGATCGACCCCAGCTTCCGACCTACCCCGCGGGCTCCGCCACCCGTGCCCGCGCTTGTAGTGGGCTAAAGTTGCGTCGCTAGGATTTTAGCCGGCCAGCACGGCCGCGATTAGCTCGTCGAAGGTCCCAGTATGATCGGTCACGTGGTGCATGTCGGATTTGACACCTATCGCCCCTGCGGGTTCGCCTATTGCGACTTGATTTTCAATGAATCCCTTGCGGAGTTGCAAAACGGGTGGGCCAATTGTGCGTTATCGACGCTTGCCACACCACCCTCCTGGCGTTTTGTCTTATGGTCCACCGTTATCGACTGAACGTGAATGCGCGCGCCGCAAATTTTGCATCGAAGTGCTTTTTCCAGAGCTTCGCGGAGATAGACGGCTGACTTCCTGTCGGTCTTGAAATCCTTCGCAACTCCCTTGCTGTCCAGCTTTGTCTCCAGAAACTTCAGCTTCTCATCAGTCAGCAACGTCGGAAGCAGGTCTTCCCTCTGTTGGCCCTTCACCGCACCGTCAAACAAATACTGGAACAAGTTGACCAGTGCCGCCAGGCTCCTATGCCCGCTGCCGTATCGCTGAACTATAAAATTCATGAATGGCTTGCATTCAAGCAACAGCTCCTCGAAACCTTGGCGATTAGCGGCGAAGAAGCCCAATTTATTCTGCGCCTCAAGCCGCTGCACAAAGCTGATGGTGGCGAGAAAAGCGCTTGGCTGGTAATTGCCCGTGGCGCTGTAGAAGTAAACGGCAGGATGCAGACCGAGCGATGCAAATAACTTCGGCCAGCCACAGGAAGGTCGAGCGTTTTGATTGGGGTCTCTAGCGGGGGTACGAAAAGATCGTCGTAAATCTCTTTGGCGATCTTCTTAATTTGTGCCTTGCTGTCCTCCGAAAACGACGATCGGCAATACTGACCTGTCCCGGCAGCAACCAAAGCACGTGTTGCGATTGCGTTTGGGCAATGCCTATCGCGAATAAGGCGAAGTTCAAGGTCTCCTAGCGGGGTCTGTTCTGTGTTGATGGTGTGAAACGACCTTTCCGCGCGCGTCGCATCCCCCTTGACCCATTGAAGAGTTACGCCACTGGAGGCTACACGGCTTGCAAATTCGGCACGCTGCGGAGGCAAGTTTTGGGAGTGCTTTATTTCCGCGTATGATCCGACTCGTTGACCAACCAGCTTTCGCGTTTCGTCGGCCGCATTCTTCTGTTCCGGCGGAATATGCCCCTCAAAGAATGGCAGAGAGATATTCCCGTCGCCGTAATCGTCGTGTACCCACGCGATGAGCGCGCTCAAGCGATGAGCGCCATCAATTACAAAGATGCTTCCGCTTACCGTTGACTGCCATAAGATGAGCGACGGGATTAGGTCTCCTGTAACAAAGCTCTCGATGAAGCCGGCGACCTTTTCCGGCGACCAATGAGACGTTCGGCGCTGAAAATCTGGCTTGCGAAGCCATTTGTACATGAGGCTTTCTTTCTCAAGCTCGACGATTTTCAGCTTGTCCGCGCCTTCGACAGACTGGGCCTTTGTGGGGCCAACCTCAACATCAAAATCTTCCCGCCGAATGAGCGCGTCGAGATTTGCAAGTTTTACCGCCACGGAATCCCCATCAAGCCCCCTGCGGTTAAATGAACGCCGCGAAGAACGATTCGCGGAGCTAGGAAAGGTGCCCAAGAGGGGTACTGCGGCCACCGTCCCTGGCAACTGAATGTACCGGCGGCGGTCACTCATCGGCCACC
>DATLQY010000077.1:0-2293 GCA_035534975.1 Pirellulales bacterium | reverse complement strand
TCTTGACATCCGTCGAACGATACGCTTTGCTCTTACTCACGGGGACGACCTCCTGTAACGGGGTTTGGGGGAATTTAACAACTCCACTCTAAACCGCTTTCGAGGCGTCCCCGCTCTTTTCCTATCTATAGCCAACTTCCCATTACAGACCGTCGTGTGCTTGAATTCTTCCCCTCGATACGCCCATCGCCCTGACGATCGCGAACTTGCCGTAATCGCTGGCTTCCGCGTGCAACTCGACCGGCGCGTAGCGGCACGATGTGCCATACGCCCAGCCCGGCCGGTCGGACAACGGCGACTCGACGAGCACTTGCAGCTCTCGGCCTATCAGGCCGCGGTAGTACCTTTCCGCCAACCTCTGCTCGGTTGCGGCCATTTCCGCCGCCCGCTGGATCTTGACCGGTTCGGGGACCTGGCCGGCCATTTCGGCGGCGGGCGTGCCGTGGCGCGGGCTGAAACGAAACACATGGATCTTCGAAAAACCGACTTCCTCGCACACCCGCAAGGTTTCCTGGAATTCGGCATCGCTTTCGCCGGGAAAACCAACGATGACGTCGGTCGAGAGCGCCGGTTGCTCGAGCGAGCGCTTGACCAGCTCGCAGCGGTCGACGAATCGCCGGCTCCCCCACCGCCGCCGCATGCGCCGCAACACGCTCTCGGAGCCGCTTTGCATTGAGACGTGCAGGTGCGGACAGACGCGCTTCGGGTGTTCGGCCATCACGGCCACCAGTTCCCGTGTGACCTCGGTCGCCTCGATGCTCGAAAGCCGAACGCGAAACTCACCCTCCAGCCGCGCGATCCGCTCGAGGAGGTGCGAAAGCCGCACCCAGCTCGCCTTGGGCCGGTGCCGGTTCAAGTCGACGCCGTAGTGCCCCAGGTGGATGCCGGTCAACACGATTTCGCGGTGCCCGTGGTCCAACAGCCGCGTGACCTCGTCGAGAATGTGCTGCGGCGGCCGGCTGGTCAGCACAGGGCGAACCAGGGGGATGATGCAGAAGCTGCACGCCAGCAGGCAGCCGTCCTGGACTTTGACGTAGGCCCGCTTCCGGCCGTCGAAACGCGAGATGCCCGTCGGCACGTCGACCACGCCGAAGCGGCCCAGCAGGTCGGGCAGCTCGCGCTTGTCGGTGACAACCTCGGCCACGCCGGGTAACGCAGCCACTTCGCCGGGCGCGCGCGTGGCGTAGCAGCCCATGACCACGATGCGGGTGCCGGGGTTGCGGGTGGCCAGTTGGCGGATCGTCTGCCGGCTCTTGGCGTCGCCTTCGGCGGTGACCGTGCAGGTATTCACCACGCAGAGATCGGCGGCCTCGCCATCGGCGGCGTCACGGTAGCCAAGGCGCGAAAGCCCCTCACGAACGTATTGCGTCTCGTACTGGTTGACCTTGCAGCCCAGCGTGACGGTCCGCAACGTCGGCGCGAGGGGAGAGTCGTTCATCAAAGTACTCCAACCACCCACTTCAGGATTGCCGCGGCGGCAAAACCCAATGGGACGATCGTGGCAATGAAGCGGGTCGTCGATCGTTTTTCGACGTGCCTCATGGTCCCCCGGACGAATGAACATTATAGTATAGCGGAACTGCGCAACCAACAAACGGCTCAACAGACCACTGCGCCCCCTACCCCTCGATCACGACGGAACACGACTCATGCCCGACCTTGAAACCTACCTCGAAAGCCATGCGACGGCCTTCGAGGACTCGCTCTGCGAACTGCTGCGCATCCCCAGCGTCAGCGCCGACAGCCGCCATCGTGGCGACGTGCGGCGCGCGGCCGAGTGGGTTGCCGGGCAGTTCCGCTCGCTGGGGCTGACCACCGAGTTGTGCGAAACGGCCGGCCACCCGATCGTCTATGCCGAGTCGCTCGCCGCGCCGGGGACGCCCACGGTGTTGGTTTACGGGCATTACGATGTGCAGCCGCCCGATCCGCTGGGCGAATGGCATTCACCCCCCTTCGAGCCGACCCGCCGCGACGGCAATCTCTATGCCCGCGGCGCGACCGACGACAAGGGACAGATGCTGACCCATGTGAAGAGCACGGAGGCCTGGATTCGCTCGGAAGGGCGGTTACCGGTGAACCTCAAGTTCTTAATCGAGGGAGAAGAAGAGGTCGGCAGCGCGCACCTCGAGTCGTTCATAGGCGCCCAAAAAACTCGGCTGGCCTGTGACGTGGTCGTGATTAGCGACACAAGCCAGTTCGGACCGGGCCGGCCTGCCATTACCTATGGGCTGAAGGGGATCGCCTATTTCGAGCTGCGGCTCACCGGCCCCAAGCAAGACCTCCATTCGGGCAC
>DATLQY010000076.1:0-4064 GCA_035534975.1 Pirellulales bacterium | reverse complement strand
GCCGGAGCCGTTCGGACCGATCAGCACGTTGAGTGGCTCTAATGGCAGCGGCGGTGAATCCGGGCCGAACGACAGCACGCCGCGCAGGGTTAATTCGTGGATGAGCATGAGAGGATTTCCAAGATGGAGGTCGCTTGTAGGCCGTTACTCGCTGTCGGCCAGCTCCTCGATTGAATTCGGGTTGTTCCGGCCGCGTCCGCGTCGTCCTCTGGGTCATAAGTTGGATCACCTTTCCGTCCAAAGCCACGTCCCCGCGATTCCACCAACTGCGGCCGTGGCAAGCCCGCGGTGCATCAAGTCTAACCGCGCACAGGACCGGTCGCAAATGTAGGCGAGCGGGATTCCGCCAGAGCCGACCTCTGGCAGCCACCGGCGCCACGATCACGGGTTTGGTGGGGCAGCGGGATCGGGTGGCTCGTCGGTACTTTGCTCCCGCGGCGGATTGGTGTGTCCCGAAGTCGGTGCGGCAGGCCCGGTGGTCGCGTGCAGGGTAGCGGTCAGTTGGGCCGCGACGAACGCCTCGCGGACGTGCTCGCTCGCCGCGCTTCACACCGGGGGGCTAACGCCCCCCGCTCGCCACGTTTCACAACCGGGGGCTAACGCCCCCCACTCGCCGCGGTGTGCGGCGCCGCGCCGCTTTTCATCAGCAATCCGTCGACGTCGTTGGCCACGATCACACCATAGTTCATCGCACCCAGCCAGCCCGACATGATGATCCCCACGCTGCCCGCGTGGTACAAACCGGCGATTTGCTCGGGCACCGCACGGCTCACGGCCAACCCCTCGAACTTGGTGCCGAAGCTGGCCCCCAGTTGGTGTTTGGTGAAGTGCTCGAAAGTCCGCGGTGTGGAAGCTTCGACGTGGTCGAGCTTCTCGCGAATGTCGGGCACGTACTTGGCCACGGCGTCGAGCGTGGTTTCGATCAGGTCCCGCTTGCCGGCCAGATAATCTTCGTCCGACAGCCCGGCCCAATCGCGGTAATTGGCGTTGGTGCTGGAAACGATCAGCGAGCGGTCGCTGCCGGGCCGGGTGCGAGGGTAATAAAACGAATAGGTGCGGCTCGTGACGTCGCGGCTGAGCAGCGCCTCGGTGCGGAACAAGGGGGCGGTCGAGCTGAACAGCAAGTCGCCGTGGCTTTCGTCGAGCGGCTCGCCCGGCTTGAGCGCCATGTAGACCTGGCAGCTCGAATTGTTGAGCCGCACCGCGCGGGCCTGTTCGACGAATGTGCGGTCGAAGTGCTCCTCTCCCACCAGTTGGAAGATCGTCGACTTGAGGTTGGCGTTCGAGACGACCGCGCCGGTCTTGATCCGCCGGCCGCCGACCGAGACCGCTTCGACCCTTTGCCCGCGAACATGGACTTTTTCGACGTCGCAGCGAATCCGCAGGTCGACGCCGTTGCGGAGCAATTCCTCCCGCATCAGGCCGATCAACCGGTCGGTGCCCCCCTGGAACGTGAACACGCCCTTCGACATGAAATTCGAGAAGACGATACCGTAGCTGATGGCCGGATCTTCGAGCGTCGAACCGTTGGCGTAGGTGATGGGCTCCATCAAGAGCCGGATCACGTCCTCGCGGCCGGGAAAAAACCGCTCGAACAACTCGCCGACCGAGGTCGACTGGTCGTCGTAGAAGTTCATGCCGCGGGCCGTTTCGAAGAACGCCTTCACCATCGCCGCCGGTACGGCGAAGCGCTCGGTCAAGAGCCGGGTGAAATCGTCGCGGTTGAATGTCGTCGTGAGCGAAAACATCGGGTTGTCGAAACGGATGTTCCTGAGCTGCACGATCGAGTCGGCGATTTCCGCCGTCCAGTAGCGTTTGCAGCTCTTGATCATCCCGACCGGGAACCCGTGCAGCGAGATGTCGAAGATATGGCCGCCCGCGCGCTTGAACCAGGTGGCCATGCCGCCAAGCTGGTAGTGCTGTTCGAGCAGCAGCACCGAGCGGCCTGTTTTGGCCAGGGTGTTGGCAGCGGTCAAGCCCGCCAGCCCACTGCCGATCACGACGACGTCGTACGAGTCGCGGGCGCCTTTGAGGAAATCCTTGGACATGAGGGGAGGATGAAGGATGAAGGATGAAGGATGAAGGCGGTGGCTGGTGGGTTCAGGGATCAGGGATCAGGGTTCAGGGTTCAGGGATCAGGGTTCAGGGTTCAGGGTTCAGGGTTCAGGGTTCAGGGTTCAGGGTTCAGGGTTCAGCTCGCGCCGTCGCCGATGCCGCCGGGTTAAACGATGTGCTCCCGCCTTCATCCTTCCGCCTTCCGCCTTCATCCTTCAAGAGGTGCCGGTTCGCGATGGAGATACCGCTGGTGATCGCTCCGATGATACCAAGGAAACCCTGGTCTGTCCCGCAAACGAACAAGTTCTTGAGGTGGGTGGTGCCGTCGTAGTGCTTGTCCGGCGCGCCGTAGACGGCGCCGCCATCGTGACCGGTGAAGCGGCGGATCGTGGTGGGGGTGAACATGTCGGTCGCGATCACGTTGGCGCGGAAGTCGGGCATGAATCGCACCGCCGAGGCCACCGTGGCGTCGTACCAGCGGAGCTTGGCCAGGCGGTAGTCCGGCTCGGCCAGCGAGTTCCAGAGGCCGAAATTCGCCAGCGACGTGATCCGGACCCTCCCTTCCTCCAGCGGCTCGCCGTAGGCGAAATTGTTGGGTGAACAGATGACGCCGCTTCTGGGGTCTACCAAAGCGTCGGGCTGTTCCCAGTGGAATTGCTCCGAGTCGTTGTAGAAGAGCACCGTCCTGTCGTAGCCGAGCTCACGGGGCTGGCAATCGAGCACCGAAATCGACTCGGTGAATGACAACCTTCCGGGGCGGCACTCGTCGATCCGGCTAACGTCGTCGCACATCCGCATCGTCTCCAACCACCCGGCGCTCGACAACACGTTGTTCGCGGTCAACTCCGAACCATCGTCGAGCACGACTTTGGCCGCGGCGGCGCTGGCGACGGCGATGCGGTTGACGCCCGAGCGCAGCCGCAATTGGCCCCCCAGGGCCTTGAATTTGCGGACCAGGAGCTTGAGGATCGGCCGCACTCCGGCCGGTGGCCGTGCGAGTCCTTCGCAAAAAATGCTGCGGAACATCACGCAGAACTGGGCGTAGTCCATGTCCCTCTCTCGCGCGCTGCCGTAGAACATCAGGGGACAGAACAACATCTCGACCAGGAGCGGATCGGTGATCACGGCCGACACGGCCTCGCGGGCCGAGCGGTCGGAGTGGACCAGGTCGAGATCATCGTAGTCGGCGATCTGGCCCACCAGGCGCTCGAAGTTGTCTTTTTGCGATGGAAACTTCCCGTGAATTTGGGACCGGAGCAGCTCGAAATCGTTGGTGAAATCGAGCGTGACTCCGGGAAAGGCGATCCGTGAGCCGATCTGCGGGACCAGGGCGAATTCGTCCCAGCCGATCCTCAGTTGCCGCAACAGACTCGCGAGCGGGCCTTTTTTCGTTCCCTTGGGGGTGAAGTTGGTGACGGCGTGCAGCCCGACGTCGTGGTTCCGCCCGTCGAGCCGGTAGAACGAATTCAGCCCTCCGATCGTCGTGTGCCGCTCGAGAATGCAAACGCGCCGGTCGTAATACGCCAGGCGAATTCCGGCGGCCAGGCCCGACACGCCCGCGCCAATGATGATCGTGTCGTAATCCATGCGCGAACCGTTGGCGACGTCTTTTTCAAGGGGATAGGGGGATCATCCTGACATGCGATGACCCCTGTACGCCCCGATTGAACCCCATTGACCTCGCCGGGTCAAACCGGACCGCGCATGGTATAACCCTGGGAAGGTATAATCCGTAAAAAAAGCGCTCGATTCCGGACATTGCGCTCGGTTTTGATGCGCTTTGGGTGTTCATGCAAGGCGGGACGAAGGCGTTGAGCGATAGGCGTTGGGCGAGCGGGGGGCGTAAGCCCCACGTCGTTCTACACATTTTTGGCAGGGTCCCGATGGCAGCGCGTGTGATAAAGGCCAGGCGTTGGCGGACAGCACAAGGGCGTCAGCCCGCCGTGCAGGTGTCCGCCGAAGCCTGGACTTGGCTTCAGGATTGGTGGAAGGCCGCGAGATCTGAGCCA
>DATLQY010000075.1:0-6391 GCA_035534975.1 Pirellulales bacterium | reverse complement strand
GACGGGAGGGGATGGTGTACCCAAAAAACCTTATACAAGGTGCGGGGTAAATTTCCTCACGACTCCCAAGCCGCTCCAGTCTGCCATGACGGGAGGGGATGGTGTACCCAAGAAACCTTATACAAGGTGCGGCGCTGTAATAGCCAGGGGCAACGCCCCTGGGACTTGGCCCCCGCCATTGTCGTCAAGCCCCACCGGGGCGCGCTGGGCTTCCGCATAGGAGACGGCGTCTGGGTAAGCAGCCCGCCGTGCCTCACACGCCGCCTCCGAACCGCGCGCGAGCCAAACGTGCGTCGAAGTCGCGACGTTGCATCCTCGGAAGTGATGGGGTTCCAGGGAGACAGCCCGCGTCGCTTCCGCCGCGCTCCCGGAGCTCCAAGGGCACCATGGGGCCGGCACTTCACGCACGTTTGTTCGGGCACCCGTCCCACGCCAGGCGCAATTCGACCCGGCGCGTGCCGGTTTCGACTTGCAGCGTGCGCGAAGCCACATTCGCCCCGATGAAATCGGGGATGGCGCGCAGGCAGGCGTCGAGAAACACCAATTCCTCCGCGCCGGCTGAACGCGGCGCGTGGCCCGGCTGCAGCCGCATCACCGCCGGCCAGGCTTCCGGTGTCGCGATCGGCCAGCCAAGACGGTCGATCAGGTACAGATCGACGGCCGACATGATCTGTGCTTCGTCGTAACAAACCGCCAAGGCGCGGTTCTCGTCGGCCGTGGCGTACCCGCCGAGGATCGCGCGCGTTATCTCCCAGTCGTCGTAGACGCACAATCCCAATTGTACGCCGGTCCGCCCCAGCGCGATCGCAACCCGCGTTCCCATCGGCGGACCGTCGCAGCGGATCTCGATCGGCAGCTCGCCCGGCAGGCGACTCCACGGGGCCTGCCGGAAATAGTACGCCGCCGCTTCGTAAAACGATTCCATCTGCGCGCGAGTCACGCCTTGTCCGTCGGCCAGCGCGCACATATCCGACCGGTCGAAGCTCCTCGCCAAGCCCAGGCAGAAATCGTTGAACTCGCTCAATTCATCAACGAGCCGGCAGCCAATGCCGGCGGCATCCAACCGCGGCCGCAAGTGGTCGTAACAGTCCGAATCCGAAAGCTCCACCAGACGGGGCCGCTCGGCCGGTTCGCCGCCCGGCCGGGCCATCGTGCGGACGAGAAACTCCAGCATCACCTCCGGCGTGGGATCGCCCGGCGTATGGGAGGTCGTCAAGGCGATCGACCTGAGCTTGTCCAGCACGAGCACCGTCCACGGCCGGTACAGCCCGTCCTGTTCGTTCATGACCCAAGCCGGCGAGCGGACGAAGTCCGCCTGCCAGACCGCGTCGGATTGTGGGAACTCGCGGATGTCGAGGTCATCGGCGGGTGGCAGTTCCTGCCTTTCGATCTCGTGGCCCATCGCTTCGAGCAACCGACCCACCGGCTGAGGACCGTTTTCGTACCGGCAGCGGGTACCGATTTCCGAGAGCAAGGGCGCCCAGGCGTCACGGAACTCGCGGCGGCACACGACCAACCTGGATGGCCGCGCCGCCGCGCCGTCCAATGGACTGAGGAAAGCCTCGACCAACTGGTTCCAAACGAAAGTTTCGGTCAGCGGCCGGTCGATTACCGTCATCGCCCGGATCTCCTGGCCGCCGATATTGACCACGCCGAACAACCACATGGGCGCGTCCTCGCCGCGTGGCTCGCCGGGGCACGGTACGAGTCCGACTTGCCAGGTTTCGCGGCGCAACGGCAATCCGCGTAGCTCGTTCCGCGGAAAGCGGCGCGGCGGATCGTCCTCTTCGGCGCCCGTCGGCGGGACTTTGAGGGTCCGCCGGGCCCAAGCCGCAGCGCCTGGCACCGCGCGCCATGCCGGCAAGAACAGGCGCGCACAGCCGAATGCACGCTCGGCATGATCCGCGTCGAACCGCACCTCGCGGCGCGCGTCGACGACTTTGTCGCGCAGCAGGTAGTGTTCGAATCCCGGTTCCAGGCGGTTGGCCTCGACCAGGAGGCGCTGCACCTCCTCGGTGTCGCCGTACCGGCGAAAGGCCAGGAGCGCCTGGGCAAACCGCCAGACGCCGGAATGGTCGTCTCGCACTCGCAGCAGCTTTTGAAGTTCGTCGGACGGGCCCAACTGGAACAAGCACGACGCCAACCAATAGCGGGCAAAACATGGGTCGCCGGGTTCCAGGTCGAGCACTTCGCTGAATGCGTCCGCCGCCCGCTGGTAATCGCCCGATTCCCAGAACTTGCACGCCGTTTGGAACCTCGCCACCAGTTTCCTTAGCGCTTCGCTTCGAGCGACGGGAGGCCTTTTCCGTTTCGGCTTTGGCTTCGCGGCAACGCTCGCGCGCGACTTTCTTGAACCCCGGCTTACGGGTCGCTGAAGAGATTGCGATCGCCGCAACTGGTACGCTCGAATTCGCCCGGCGAGGGGATGATCGCCGTCGATACGCAGGTGGGTGATCGACGTTACGACGGCCGTCTTGCCGCCCGACAACCCGATCGAACACGCGACGCCGCCTTCGTCGCCCAGATACAGCACCGAATCGATCTTCACTGGATCGTCCGTTTTGATGCCGGCCCCCTGCGGGCGAAGCGCCTCCGCCAAAGGCGCCGTGGCGTAAGCACGCATCGGTAAGTGTTCGTTCATCGCCGTGATCAAATCATCGACTTCCCTTTCATCGTCGATCATGGTTCGTACTCCGTTACGCAGGGCAGGGAAGCATGGATTGTATCGAAAGGGCTGGATTCTGAACATGCCCGAGATCTGCCGGCTGTTTCGGCGGATTTCGAAGAGCGGGGGGTTGGCCCTTCGCTGGGAGAAGTGATCACGGCGTGCGAACAACTAGGCCAACACGGCCTGATCGAAATCAAGCACCGGATTTTCGTGCATCCGACGGAATACGGCGAACAAGCCATTGAGGCGATCACAGGGCGCCAGAGCGCAACGCGCGAAGGTCCTGTCCTGCCCTCGCCGCCAGCCTAGCTAGCGCCCTTCGCCGATGCTTTCGCAAATCCAATACTTCCCGATTTGCACTCATCACGTTTTCCTTTCGCACTGCCAAGAAGATTGTGACTGGTTCGCGCTGCCGCCGGACCTTGTGGTATACTGAATCCAGACGATAGAACGCGCACGGGAGCGAAAAACATGACACTAACGATCGACCTTCCCGCGGAGACCGAACGAGAATTGCGGGCTCGCGCCGCGGCAACGGGCAAGGACGTAGCCACCTTGGTCCGGGAGGCAGTCGAGGAAAAGCTCCGCGCCACGACGCCCGCGTTCGCGGAGATCCTGGCAGCCGTCCATGAGGATTTTCGCCAAAGCGGCATGAACGAGGCCGAGTTGGACTCGCTCATGGAAGGAACGCTCAGCGAAGCTCGTAAAGAGCGCCGTGAGCGACAGCGCGGAATAACATGAGCGACCGGGCCGTCTTCGACTGCATGATTTACTTGCAGGCCGTGGCGAACGGAGTTGGCCCCGCGTTCGCATGCTTCCGCAGTGTGGATCAGGGCCTTGTGAAATTGTGCGTGAGTGCCGAAGTGCTCGCCGAGGTTGGGAACGTGTTGACCCGGCCACGGCTGCAAGCCAAATTCCCACGTCTGACGCAGGAACGCGCCCAGGCGTTCATCAACAACATCAATGCCAAAGCGGTAATGATTGCCGCCGTGCCACGGGAGTTCTCGCTCCCGCGCGACCCCGACGACGAGCCGGACCTGAACCTCGCCATCGCGGCGCGTGCGAAAAACACTTGGTGAGCCGTGACGCCGATCTCTTGGACTTGATGAACGACCCTGCCTTTGTGGCCGATTCCTTGAGTTAACGATTCTCGACCCGATTGCATTCTTGCAAAGGTTGACTCGTGACGGATGACGGATAAATTCAGGTCTCCGGCTTCTACAGTTGGCCACGCTCTTCAGCCAGCTAGGATCCTTCGGATTTGCGGTGGTTGACGATGAGCCAGATCATATTGTGGGACGGCAAATCGTACGACCTGGAGAGCATCTCACGATTTTCGCCGGCTCTGGCCGTGTACGCCGAGACCCATCCGATGTTGGAGGAGGATCTCTCAGGGCCGGTCGTAACGGAGCCTTGGAAGTCGCTAAGGATTCTAGCCGCGACCTCCGTTGGGCTGTCATCGTTCCTTTTGGCATTCTGCATTTTCCTCGGTTTACGCCCTTTTGGCCCCCGCGTACCCAAATTCTTCTCTGATGCGCTTGTGCCGGTGCTCTTCTTCTGGGCGCCGTCGATTGCCGGACGCTGGATAAGCCAGCGACGATCGTCAATTCAAGTCAAGGATGGAACACTCACGGTCAAAGGAGAAGACGGGGTCGTAAACTATCCCCTGGGCGAATGCCGCTGGTTTCATGCCTTTGCCGGCAACGACCCCATGAGCTTTGGCGAGTATTACGCCCAACGAATCGGAATCGCGCATCGCGACATGGATATATCGTTCGTGGATCCCTGCATCAGTTGCGGGATGACGGCGGAGATGCGCGATATCTGGTCGGCGTTCCTCCAAATCGCCGCAATTCCGCAAGGGCGAGACCGAACCGCAAGCGAGGGCTGGCTGGCAATCGCGGCCGCCGCGGTCGCGTTCGCCGTAATGCGGTTCTTGGCAGAGCTATTCGGGAACGTCTGGAAGTTGCCCGCCGCGGAGTTCTTATGTTTCGCTCTTTCGTTCACGGCCCCCTACATGGCAGCAATGTACGCATCGGCGTTGGCGGGCAACGATCGTTGGTCGTCACATTCCGCATGGTTTTGGGGGACCATCGTTGGCAATGTAATGGTCGTTTTTCGGTTTCTGGCACAAGCGGATCTGGCGGCGACGGCAATCATGCTCGCCGCAACATTCGTTCTCGTCCTTCCGCTTGCTTGGGAAATCACCCGCCCCCGTACAAGGTCGATGCGCAATCTCGACCCGTGAAGGATCAATTCACGAAGAACGGCTGGCCGCTGCCTATTTCGCCGCGGCGGCGGCCACGGGCGCGGCGGGCGGAACATAACCGGGGGCGGCCTTGAAAGCGGTGACCTGGGCCCCATCGTCCAGGTTCCAAATGCGGACCTCGCCGTCGAAACTGCCGGTGGCCAGCCGCTTGGTCGGCTCGTTGACGGCCAGCGAATAGATCCAGTCGGTGTGACCGGCGAAGGCGCGCACCTGGGCCCGGTCGGGAGCGTTGTTCTGTCGGGCCGATTTGTCGGCGGAGCAACTGAAGACCATCGGGCCGCGAATCAGCACCTTGAACACGTTGCCGCCGAACCCGCCAATGTCGGCGATCTTGGCGCCGTCGGCCGGGTTCCAGACATGGATCATGTTGTTGCCGCCTCCCGTGAAGACTTGGGCGCCGTCGGCGGTGAACGACACACCGTAGACCGGCTCGCCGTGGCCGGGGAAGGTCGCCAACGAATCGCCCGTCACGGCGTCGAAAATCTTCGAGGTCTTGTCGCGGCTGGCCGATGCGAGCCGGGTGCCGTCGTGGTTCCAGGCGATGCCCATGACCCAGTCGGCATGGTCCTCGATCAGCTTCTCCTGGGCGCCCGAGGCAACGTTGTAGATGCGGATCGAGCGGTCGGCCGAGCAGGCGGCAAGCCTGTCTCCGGCCGGGTTGAACGCCACGTCGAAGGCGTTGTCGGGCATCGAGCCCAACAGCTTGACCAATGTGCCGGCGTTCGGGTCGAAGAGGGCCACTTCGCCGGAGATGCCGGGCGTGCCGCTGGCCGCGGCCAAGAGCGTGCCTTCCTTGTTGTAGGCCAGGCCGAAAGTCCGCTGGTCGACGTTGCCGATGCGGCGGACGAGTTGGCCGTTGGCCGGGTTCCAGATCGTGATCTCGTGATAGCCGCCCACGGCCAGTTCCTGCCCGTCAGGGCGGAAGGCGACGGCCGTGATCGGAATCGTCTTCGTGTAAGCGGCCATCGCCGCCGGGTGAGGCACCTTGGGGACGATCGAGGCCAAGGTCGCGTTGGGGTCGGGACTATCGAACTTGGCCCCCTCCTCGATCCAGCGCTTGACCAGCGCGATTTGCTCCGCCGTGAGTGGATCGGCGTCCTTGGGCATCCGCTCGTCCTTGTCCTGCGAGCTGATCAACCGCAGCAGCTCGCTTTCATCGGGCTTGGCGGGCGTGATCGACGCCGAGGCCGAGTCGCCCGGCTTCATCAGCAGCGTGAAATTGAGAAGCTGATAACCTCCCTTGGGATCGGTCTGCCCGTGGCACGCCTGGCAGTTCTTGATCAGTACCGGAGCAATGTCCTTGACGAAGCTGACGGGGGCCGGAGCCTGGGCTTGGGCGAGCGACGTCAAGGCAAGGACGAAAATCGCAAACGGAGCGGTGAACGGACGCATATCGAGCACCTGAATTGGTTGTAATTTGAAATATCTCTGTAGGGAACGCCCTCTGCGGCGTT
>DATLQY010000074.1:0-6733 GCA_035534975.1 Pirellulales bacterium | reverse complement strand
CAAATCGTTCGGACCCCGTTCGGACCCGTTGTATCCTTAGCGGCGGAGCGACTTCCTCGGCAGCCGGCTGATGACACGGTCAACTTGATGGGCTGGTTCGGCGCCTCCTCCGATCGTTTTTGTCAGCGGGCTTACGGGTTTCAGTTTTCACGTCACGCCAGAATTGCTCGTGGGGGATGCCGCCCGTTTCCTCGATCTGGCGCCGTGATTTATCAAGAATTGCTTGGAACTTGGGGGAATGCGCCAGCACCAGCCGTTCCAATTCGTCATCGTCCGTCACCGCCAGCAACACGGCGACCGCCTTGCCGTTCCGCGTGACGACCACCGGCCCTTCCTCGGTCTCCTTCAAGTAGGCGCTCAATCGCGCCTTGATTTCTGCAACAGAAGCAATCTTCATTCCTTAAACTCCTCTCCCCCGAAATAGAGACGGTTGCGATCTTTAACCCCGATGGCGAGAACCTGAACCTCACGGGTCTCCGTTTTGACCTGGTAGAAAACCCGAAAGCGGTTGTCGGGCCCCAGGCGAAGCTCCCAGTCCGCCCCGAACGCGACCGGTCGCTTCAACGGCTTCCGATTTCGGGTTTCCACGTCGGGTTCGTAGTGCAGTTGGGTCTCAATGCCTGTCTGAATGACTGCATGGTACTTAGCTTCGATGGCCCGCAGATGGCCCTTCACCTCATCCGCATACACGAGCGTGAAAGGCTGCTTCTTGGCCATGACCAGTATTGTGGTCACATTGTCAGGACCCGTCAAGCTCGCTAGCCAACACGGATGGACAAGCGGTTCTTGCTGAACGCCGTTGTGCGCGGAAAACGACCGAGGAAACGATGGGGGCCGGTCCTGGGCGATCCCGGGCGATTAGGACGCTGGCGGAGAACGGCGAACCGTCCTACAATTCGGGGCGGGACGCGCCGATATCGGGCAGGGCGTCCCTCGCAATCCAACGGGGCTGCCGAGCCGGAACAAGCGGAAACTTCCGTGGCACCCTCGGAAACCTGCCCCACGTCGACAACGGGGCTGTCGAGCGGGAACAAGCGGAAACGTCCATGGCAGGAATGGCAGGTTGGAAACCTGCCCCACGGGGACTGAAGAGATGCGCAAGATGGTTTGGCCGCTGCTGGCGGCAATACTGCTGGTGTTGGCCGTTCCTGGGTCGGCCTTCGCTTACATCGGGCCCGGCGCCGGGTTCGCGCTGGCAGGTTCTTTTCTAGCGGTGTTCGCCGCGGTCGGTTCGGCCGTACTGCTGCTGCTCACCTGGCCCATTCGATGGCTCTTGCGGTTCATTTTCCAGCGCCGGCCCCCGGGTCGAAGCCGCGTCAAACGGGTGGTCATCCTGGGGCTTGACGGCTTGGACTACGGCCTCACGCAGCGATTCCTTTCCGAGGGCAAACTGCCTCATCTGGCGGCGCTGCGTGACCAGGGAAGCTTCAGGCCGCTGGGTAGCACGCTGCCTCCGATCTCGCCGGTGGCGTGGTCGTCATTTCAGACCGGGGTCAATCCGGGCAAGCACAATATCTTCGACTTCCTGGCGCCCGACCCGCGCACCTATCAGCCGAAGTTGAGCTCCGTGGAGATCCGGCCCCCGCGACGGAGCCTGCGGTTGGGCAAGCTGCGAATTCCCCTGGGCAAGTCCGATATCCGCTTGTTGCGCAAGAGCAAGCCGTTCTGGCACGTTTTGAGCGAATACGGCATCTTCAACTGCATCATCCGCGTTCCGATTACCTTTCCCGCGGAGAAACTGCGGGGCGTGCAGCTTTCGGCGATGTGCGTGCCCGACCTCCGCGGCACCCAAGGGATGTTCTCTTTCTACACGACCAAGGCGGTGCCGGAAGGAGAAAAAACCGGCGGCGAATTCCACGCAGTGGCCCGGGAAGGAAACGTCGTGCGCGCCCAGCTTGTCGGCCCGCCGCGCCCGCGCGAGGCGGATCCTGGGAACCTCAAGCTGCCGTTCGTCGTTACGATCAAGGGCGAATGCCGCGCCGCGTTGAAGATCGGCGGCGCGAAGCACGATCTGGTCGAAGGTGAGTACACCGACTGGGTTCAGGTGCGTTTCCGCGCCGTGGCGGGCATGAGCGTGTACGGAGTGTGCAAGTTTCTGCTGCTCCGGACGGCGCCGGAATTCGAACTCTACGTCACGCCCATCAACATCGATCCGGAACACCCGGCAATGCCGCTGGGCTATCCCTGGGTGTACCCGATCTACCTGGCGAAACGACAAGGGGCCTACGCCACGCTGGGCCTGGCCGAGGACACCTGGGCGCTGAACGAGCAGGTCCTCTCCGACGAGCATTTCTTGAAGCAGTGCCTCGACTTCGACCACGAGCGCGAGGCGATGTTCTTCGACGGCCTCGATAAAGTGAAACGGGGCGTTTGCGTGTGCGTGTTCGACGGCTCCGACCGAATGCAGCACATGTTCTGGCGCTACCACGATGAAGACCACCCCGCTCGCCCGAAGGACGTCGCCCCACACCTTCGCCTGGTGATCGAGGATCTTTACCGGCGGATGGACGACCTCGTGGGCCGGACGATGGCCAGGTGCCGCGACGCGGGGACGATGCTGATGGTGATCTCCGACCACGGTTTCAACCCTTTCCGCCGGGGAATCGACTTGAACCGCTGGCTCGAGGAAAACGGCTATTTGGCGGTCGACGACGCGCGGCGTGACCAAGAACACCTTGCCGGCGTCGATTGGTCGCGGACGCGCGCCTTTGCGATCGGGCTGACCGGCATCTTTTTGAACGTCAAAGACAAGTTCGCGCAAGGCACGGTCGCCCCCGGCGGCGAGGCCGACGCGCTGGGGGCGGAGATTGCCCTGCGCCTGGCGGACCTGGTCGATTCGGACACCGGCGCGAAAGCCGTCAAGCGAACGTACCTTGCCAAGGACGCCTACCGCGGGCCGTACAAAGACCAGGCGCCCGACGTGATCGTAGGATACGAGCGGGGCTATCGAGTCTCGTGGGACGCGGCGATTGGCCGGACCACGCGGCAGGTTTTCCACGACAACACCAAGGCCTGGAGCGGCGACCACTGCGTCGATCCGTCGGTCGTGCCCGGCGTGCTGTTTTGCGACCGCCCGATCGAAACCGAACACCCGCGTCTTTTGGATATCGGTCCCACGGTGCTCGACCTGTTCGGCATCCCAGTGCCCGACTACATGGACGGAAAACCGCTGACCGTGGGTGAAGCATCCGGCACGATCGCCGGCGCGAAAAAACGGGCAAGCCATTCGTGTAGAACGGAATGATACTGCCCACGGCCAAACAATAAGCCGTTCGGCCCTTGGTTGTGCAACTATCTTACCAGTTGACCCAGCTAGCGGACTTCGCCGCGAAAAATCACCTGGATGAGGAGGCAGTGTTTTGGACCCGCTCTGGCGATTGCCTGAATGAGTAGGCAACGAGGGATCATTCTCAGCGTCGTTCGCAAAATGCACTGGGTCGATGTGACCGATGCGCGCAAGGCGCGGCCGGCCCCCGTGTCAGAAAACGGCGGTTAAATCCATGTTTGCCGGTCGTCGCCTGGGCGACTATGCTTGACCTCATGAACGAGGTCACCCGTATCCTCAGCGCCATGGACGAAGGCGACCCGCACGCCGCGGCACAGCTCCTGCCGCTCGTGTATGATGAGTTGCGCAAGCTGGCGGCCGGACACATGGCGAACGAGGCGCCCGGCCACACGCTCGACGCCACGGGCCTGGTCCATGAGGCGTATCTGCGATTGGTTGGCCCACTCGGGGAACGGACGTTCGCCAATCGGGGCCACTTCTTTGCCGCCGCTGCCGAGGCGATGCGCCGGATCCTGGTCGATTCCGCCCGTCGCAAAAAGGCCCGGAAACGCGGCGGTGATTTCGGGCCGTCACGGACCGAGGTCGACCGCGTGCCTGCGCCTCCCGTGGATGCGGATTCCTGGATCGATGTCGACGAGGCGCTGAGCGCTTTCGAGAAGATCGATGCTTCCGCCGCGGCACTGGCTAAAGTCCGCATCTTTGGCGGGCTTTCGGTCGAGGAAGCCGCGGAGGCCCTTGGGATATCGCGGGCGTCGGCCTTCCGTGTCTGGACCTACGCCCGGGCCTGGTTGACCGCCGCTCTCGCGGACCGTCCTGAAAATCCCTGAGACTTCTCGGGCGCAAAATACGCCTTGTAGAATGGCCCCCGAGATACAAGCCATGCCAGCCGATGCCAAGCTCGTTCGCGACCTGTTCCTCGCCGCCGCCGAATTGCCGACGGCGGACCGGGTGACCTATCTCAACGATCATTGCGGCCAGGACGCCGAGTTGCGTGCCGCGGTCGAACGCCTGCTGGCTGCCCACGAACAGCCGGCCAGTGTTCTCGATCGACCCGCGCCAGGAATGCCGACCGCCGAACACAAGCCGATCAATGAACGGCCCGGGCTGATGGTCGGACCGTACAAGCTCATGGAGCAGATCGGCGAGGGGGGCTTCGGCCTCGTGTTCGTCGCCGAGCAGACCCAACCGGTCAGGCGGAAGGTCGCGCTCAAGGTCATCAAGCCCGGTATGGACTCAAGACAGGTCATCGCCCGCTTCGAGGCCGAGCGTCAGGCGCTGGCCGTGATGGATCATCCGAACATCGCCCGGGTCCTGGATGCCGGCACCACCGACTCCGGCCTGCCATATTTCGTGATGGAGCTTGTCCGCGGAATCCCGATCACCGACTATTGCGACAAGAACCAACTCACCCCGGACGAACGCCTGGAGTTGTTCGTCAGCGTCTGTCATGCCATTCAGCACGCGCACCAGAAAGGCATCATCCACCGCGACATCAAGCCCTCGAACGTGTTGGTCGGTTCCCACGACGGCAAGCCCGTGGCCAAGGTCATCGACTTCGGCGTCGCCAAGGCGATTTCGCAGGACCTGACCCAGCGCACCATTTACACGAACTTCGCGCAGATCATCGGTACGCCACTGTACATGAGCCCCGAACAGGCCGAGATGAGCGTACTCGACATCGACACGCGCTCGGACATTTACTCGCTGGGCGTGTTGTTGTACGAGTTGCTGACCGGTTCGACGCCTCTGGATAAGAAACGATTCGCGCGGGCGGCCTACGACGAAATTCGCCGCATGATCCGCGAGGACGAGCCGCCGAAGCCGAGCCATCGTCTCAGCACCTGCGACACACTACCCAGCCTTGCCGCCAGCCGCAGGACCGAGCCGGCGAAACTTTCGCGGATGCTCAAGGGCGAGCTCGACTGGGTGGTGATGAAGGCGCTGGAGAAGGACCGCACGCGGCGCTATGAAACGGCCAACGGTCTGGCCCGCGACATCCAACACTACCTGAACGACGAGGTTGTCGAAGCCCGTCCGCCCAGCGCCGGTTACCGGGTGAGCAAGTTCCTTCGCCGTCACAAGGGGCAGGTGAT
Source organism: Pirellulales bacterium (assembly GCA_035534975.1). GTDB lineage: Bacteria > Planctomycetota > Planctomycetia > Pirellulales > JAICIG01 > DATKSN01. The sequence goes on along the minus strand of DATLQY010000074.1, from coordinate 1,354 downwards.
CGCGGCGAGTTTGGTGCTGTTGACACTTCTGGCGGGAATCGCGGGCACGACCTGGGGACTGATCGCGGCGAAGCGCCAGGAGATGATCGCGCTCAAGGAAGCGGCGGAGAAGGAAACGGCCCGCCGCGCCGAAGCCGAGCGCGTCGAGGAGCGCGACGCGGCTTTGCTCAAAGAGGCCGAGCGGGTCAAGGAACGCGATGCAGCCCTGGACAATGCCAATCATCAGCTCGACAACAGCAACTTCCTTCTGGCCGTCGCCGCCTACGACAACCACGACGTTTCTCTGGCCCGCCTATGGTTGGACAGTATCCAGGCCAAACATCGAGGCTGGGAATGGCACTACCTGCGGCGCCAGTCGACGGGCGGAATCTTTACCCTCTATGGGCACACGGGCGTGGTGTGGGGCGTGGCGTTCAGCCCGGACGGCACGCGCATCGTCACAGGCAGTATTGACCAGACGGCGAAGGTGTGGGACGCGCGGACCGGCACGCCCCAACTGGAGCTGAAGGGGCATACGGGCGGGGTACCTGGCGTGGCGTTCAGCCCTGACGGCACGCGCATTGTCACCGGCAGCTTTGACCAGACGGCGAAGGTGTGGGACGCGCGGACCGGCACGCCCCTATTGGAACTGAAGGGGCACACCGGCGCGGTGAATAGCGTGGCGTTCAGCGCGGACGGCGCGCGCATCGTCACCGCCAGTTGGGACAAGACCGCAAAGGTGTGGGACGCGCGGACCGGCACGCCCCAACTGGAGGTGAGGCACAAGCACTGGGTGCTTAGCGTGGCCTTCAGTCCGGACGGCACGCGCATCGTCACCGGTAGTGCTGACACGACGGCGAAGGTCTGGGAAGCGCGGACCGGCACGCCCCTGCTGGAGCTGCCGTGTGCTCCTTACGGAGTGCCTAGCGTGGCATTCAGCCCGGACGGCGCGCGCATCGTCACCGGCGGTGTGGGTGTGGACCAGACGACGAACGTTTTCACCGCCGCTCGTGGTTCCGCGATAAAGGTGTGGGACGCGCGGACCGGATCGCCCCAACTGGAGCTGAAGGGCCACAGGAGTGTGGTGTACGGAGTGGCATTCAGCCCCGACGGCACGCGCATCGTCACGGGCAGTGCTGATGCGACAGCGAACGTCTGGGACGCGCGGACCGGCACGCCCCTACGGGAGCTGACGGGGCACACGGCCGCGGTGTGGGGCGTGGCCTTTAGCCCGGACGGCACGCAAGTCATCACGGGCAGTGCTGACGCGACGGCGAAGCTGTGGGACGCGCGGACCGGCACGCCCCATCTGGAGCTGATGGGGCACACGGGCAGGTTGAGCAGTGTGGCGTTCAGCCCGGACGGCACGCGCGTC
>DATLQY010000073.1:0-13421 GCA_035534975.1 Pirellulales bacterium | reverse complement strand
CCCGCTCTTGGTCAAGCCGGCCTCGGCCCCCTTTTCGCTCGTGGCCTTCGACAAGCCGAAATCGAGGATCTTGACGATGTGTTTCTTGCCCTCAACGGCCAGCATCAGGTTGTTGGGCTTGATGTCGCGGTGGACCATGCCCTTCTCATGCGCATGCTGCAAGCCGAGGGCGACCTGGTGGGCGTAGAACGCGGCATGGGCCACCGGCAATTGCCCGCGCGCTTTGACGACCTGCGAAAGGTCCTGGCCGCGCACGTACTCCATGGCGAACACCAGCAGGTCGCCGGGGCGCAGCACGCTGTAGGCCGCCACGATGTTCGTGTGGGCCAGCCTGGCGGCCGAACGGATCTCTTGCTGGAAGCGTTCCAGCGCTTCGGGGCGATCGAGCAGGGCCTTGTTGACGACCTTGAGCACTTCGAGCCGGTCCATCATCCGGTTGCGGGCCAGGTAGACGACGCCCATGCCGCCACGGCCAAGCTCCTTGAGTAGTTCGTAATCGGGGTGGTTGGTCAGTTCCGGCGGAGCCGAGATGACCTGGTGGGGCGAAATTCCCACGTCCCCTGGAAGACCGGCGGGCAGGCGGGACGCCCGCATCACAACGCTTTTGGGAACGTCGCTGGCCGCGGGCGCTGACGAGGAGCCGTCGGTGCTACCCTCGGCGCCGGCGAGCGATTCGCCAGGCACGAAGGTGCGCTCTCGACCCTTGGGGCCGCCGCCGGGGCGCGCGTCGCGCAAGCGACCGACAAAGCTGTCGCCCGACAAGCCAGCGACGCGCTGTCGGCAATCGACGCAGGTTTCGAGGTGCTGGCTGATCGTGTCGGAACTGGCGGCGTCGAGCTTGCCCAGGCCGAAATCGGCGAGCATGGGGTCGGGCGGACAGCTCGCGTTTTGGGCGTTCATCGGGGTTCTCCCATGTAGAACGGAATTCATTCCGTTTGCGTCGTTGGACGCTCGGCGGCGGAGGAAAACGGAGGAAACAGAATGAATTCCGTTCTACGATCCCTACCAACGTTCCATATCAATAAGTAGTCCGCTGCCATGCCAACCCTGTCTCGAAAAACATCAATAACCCAAAGAATTCCAGCCTGCCATGCAGTTATGGCAGGTTCGAAACCTGCCCCACGGTCCCGGATTCTTGCGAATCCGGCTACGCCTGCGTTCCTCATCCATTAGAAGTCCGCTGCCAGGCCCATCCGACCCATCCTGTCTCGAAAACATCATAACCCCAAAAAAGTGTTGGACCGAGGCTCGTGCGTCGTCGTTCGACACACGATCCACTACGAACGACGGTCGTTGACGCATACGGCCCCCACGGAGCTTGATCAGGGCCTCATCCTCGGGTAGCCCGATAAGCCCCCTTAAGCCAAACGCGACCGATCAGACCGATTACCCGTCGTTCATCATCCCTCTCCGTCTCTTTGTGGTTCTCTTGCTTTTCGCCTGGCTCGTGGTTCGGCCACTCGCGGCGTCTTCGCTCTCGGGCACGAAGCCAATGCGGCTTTTTTCGCGACGCGTGGCGGCGACATGAGCTGCTCCGTGAAGACATAGGGTCGGAACTTGACATTGTGCCCGCGCTTCAAGGTCACAATTTGTCATCCTGAAAGTTGCTCCACTTCGTCCCAAGTCAACTGAAACATGAAGCTTTGGTGCATTGCACGTCGCATTGGCACGAATCTACCGCCGCCGTCGGCGCTCGGCAACCAGTTGAGGGCACGGAGTAGGCGGCCGCGGCGGCCTCATTGGAGGATCGCCCTCCCAGGTCGTCACCGCCGTGGGGCGGCCTTCCCAGGCCGTCCGCCGTTGCTGACGACCTACGAAGGTCGCCCCACGGCGAGTTGCGATTCGAGTGTTTTGGACGGTCATTGAGTTGCTCCCGTGGAGGTCAGGGTTTCCTGAATCGAGCTTGTAAAGTGCCCGCACCCTGACGAAGAGCGGCGTCGTTGGGGCGGCCATAATTTGTTTTGCAAGCAGGGGAAGCCCCCTCTGCCTCCCCAGAGTTCAGAGTACAGAGACGCAGAGGTCAGACGACTGAAACGCGCGCGCTAACGGCCACAACACACCCGAAACCCGCGGCCTTCGTAACCGTCCCCGTCCAGCGGGCGGTAGGCGAGGCGGAACGCACAACGACATTCGGACGCGTCGGCGTCGAACGCGCCACCGCGAACCACGCGAGCCGACCCGGCGGTGGCCCCTGGCGGGTCGCTGACCGCCCCGTCGGGGTACTCGCCATGCCAATCCCAGCACCACTCCCAGAGATTGCCGTGCAGGTCGTAAAGGCCGAAGGAGTTGGCGGGCAATTCCCCGACCCGATGGGTTCTGTCGTCCATCCAGGCATGCTGGGCCAAATTCGTCTCGTTGTCGCCGAAGGACCACCGCGTGGTCGTGCCCGCGCGGCAAGCGTACTCCCACTCGGCCTCCGTGGGCAAACGATACCCCGTTCCTCCCAGGACCTTGACCGCCTCGCCGTCACGCATGTAATACGGGGGCCGTTGCTCCTTCTCGCTCAACTTGTTGCAGAAGTCGACGGCGTCGAACCAGCTCACCATTTCCACAGGGTGCTGACCTGTGTCCAGGTTTTTCACGGCCTCTTTGCCATCCCCGGTGAGCGAGAAGTGCGATGGATTGACGCCCATGATCTCCCGGTATTGCCGCTGAGTCACCTCGCAACTGCCCAGATAAAACGCCTGCGTGAGTTTCACACGGTGCTGCGGGCCTTCGCTCCGATACCAATCCAGCCAATCCGGCTCCGTGGTGGACGGGGGAAGTGCGTCGATCTCCACCTGCGGGCTGCCCATCATGAACTCGCCCGGCGGGATCAGACGTAGTTTCATCCCCAGCGAGTTCTCGATTTCGACTGTTACGCCCAGGTGTTTCGCCCAGGCTTCTTGGTGGGCCAGGGCCTGCTTGGCGTCGAACGGGGCGATCGCCGAAGGCGGCGGATTGACGGTTGCAGCGTCTGTGGCCGTGTCATTCGGCAGGGCCGCCGAACCACTGGTGACAGCCACTGGCGATCCCTCGCTTTTCGTGTCGATCGTCCGCGCCACGCGGAAACCGGTGTTGGCCCAGCCGTCCATCTGGCGGTTGACGTGACGCGCCGCAGACCGATAGGAGGGCGCGAGGCAGTGGGAGAAGGCGCCACCGCGAAGCGCGCGGCCCTTGGCGGCGTAATCATGCCAGTCCCAGCACCATTCCCAGACATTGCCGTACAGGTCGTGCAGGCCGAAGGGGTTCGCGGGCAATAGCCCTACCGGATGTGTTGCGCTGCCGCCGATCCAGGCATGCCGGCCCAAATTCGTCTCGTCGTCGCCGAAGTACCATCGCGTGGTGGTGCCCGCACGGCAGGCACACTCCCACTCGGCCTCCGTGGGCAAACGATACCCGGTTCCTCCGAGGACCTTGACGGCCTCCCCGTCACGCACATAGTACGGCACACGTTGCTCCTTCTCGCTCAATTTGTTGCAGAAGTCGATGGCGTTGAGAAAGGTCACCTGTTCCACCGGGTGCGCTGGGGAATCCAGGTCTTTCGCGGCATCCTTGCCCCTCCCGTTGGGCGAGAAGTGCGAGGGATTGGCACCCGTCAACTCCCGGTACTGGCGTTGCGTCACTTCGCAACGGCCCAGATAAAACGCCTGTGTGAGTCGCACATGGTGCCGCGGGCCTTCGCTCCGGAAATGGAGTTGCCAGTTCTGGTCGGTCGTGGTTTTGACCAATGCGTCGATCTCATCCTGCGGGCTGCCCATCATGAACTCACCCGGCGGGATCAAACGCAGTTTCATCCCCAGCGAGTTCTCGATCTCGACTTTGGTACCCAGGTGTTTCGCCCACGCTTCTTGGTGGGCAACCGCCTGCTTGGCGTCGAACGGGGCGATGGCGGGCTTCGGTGCATCGGCGGGCCAATCGTTCCAGCCGGTATTGACGTTACTGGGCTGCTTTGAAAGCGCACTCTTCACGGCATCGAAGGGCAACACCACCCGAAAGCCCCAGTGGTGGTGGCGGATCTTCGGGTCGAAGGCGTGGCGACTCGAGGACCGGCAGTTGGACGCGTCAAGGTAACAACGGCCGCCCCGGAGGACGCGCGGGGAACCGGCGGAAGATGGGCCGCTTGGGTTAAGCGCGGGATTGTCCTTGAATTGCCGATAATAGGCCGGCTCCCACCCGTCCTGCACCCACTCCCAGACGTTACCGTGAATATCGTAGAGCCCGAACGGATTGGCTTTCAGCTCGCCCACTTGGTGCATTCGGCTGCCGGAGTTGGCATCGAACCAAGCGGCTTGCAGTAAGTCTTCGTCCTGGTCGCCGATCCAATATTTGGTCGTCGTTCCCGCGCGGCAAGCGAACTCCCACTGGGCCTCAGTAGGCAAGTGGTAGCCGGTCCCTGCTGCCAGCATCGTCACGGTCTCGCCGCCCCGGAAATAGTAAGGCTTGAGCTTCTCTTTCTCGCTGAGCTTGGCGCAGAACTCGGCGGCGTCGTTCCAACTCACTGTTTCCACGGGGAACGTCGTCGTGTCCATTTCGGCGACGGCGTCTTTTCCCGCGCCCGTGGGGGCGAAGTGGGAGGGATTCTTCTCCATTACCTTTTCGTATTCTGCCTGCGTCACTTCATGGGTGCCGAGATAGAACGGTTGCGTCAGGATCACCTTGTGTTGCGGAGCTTCGCTCTTGTTGCGCTCCTGCCAGTGCTCGTCCCCGACGTGGAACTTGAGCGTTTCTTCGATCTCCGCCGGCGTGCTCCCCATCGTGAACTCGCCTGGCGGGATGAGAATGAACTTCATCCCGACGCTATTGGTGTGCTCGATCTCCAGCTTGAGGTATTTCGCCCACGCGGCCTGATGTTTCTTCGCGGCGGCCGCGTCGAACGGTGCGATAGCCGGCGCGGGAGCGTCGGCCGGCCAACCGTGCCAGCCCTTTGCAGTCACCGCGCGCTTGCCTCCCGGCACCACAACCTCTTTGAGCGTAATTACCAGCGGGGCGTTCTTCCCCTTGGTCACCACGAACCTCTCGGTAATCGTCTCAAAACCCTTGCCACGCACCACGAGATCGTGCTCCCTTACTTCCAACGAAAGCGGATCGTCGAGTCCGGCGATGTCGACGTTGTTGCCATCCACGGTCACCGTCACATCGGCCTTGGGGTCGCTTAATTCGATCTCGATCGTGCCATGCGGCGTACGCATCAAAAGCGCAATGCCCAGGAACAGCAATGCCGAGGCGCCTGCGACCGCGAGGCGTTGCTGCCACGGCGGAAGCGTCGACCACCAGCCACGCCGCCGGCTCGCGGCACGCCTCTCGATGCTGGTGTCAATCGCCACCACGGAAGCGGGTTCGGGTACGGGGATTGGCATGGCGAGCGGGGGGCGTAAGCCCCCCGGTGATTGCGATACGGACGGAACGCCCGGCGACGACGGCGGTAGCATGGCGAGCCGACCCGCTGCGCAGGTGCCCCGGCGTAAGCCCCCCGGTGATTGCGATGCCGGCGCAACGTCGGCGGTCGCGGCCGTCTGGCCCGGCTTGAAGAACGGCGCCAAAGTGCGCGCCACCTCGGCCGGCGTTTGATAGCGTTTCGCCGGATTCTTGGCCATCATCTTGGCCACTACCGCGGCCAACTCGACGGGCACGTCGGGCCGCACCAGGTTCAAGGGCCGCGCGTCGCGCTTCTGGTGCGCTTCGAGAATCCCGTAAAGACTGGACTCCTGAAACGGTGGGCCACCGGAGAGCAAATGGTAAAGCGTACAGCCGAGACTGTAGATGTCGGCGCGGATGTCGGCCTTATTGGCCGCGAGCGTCTGCTCCGGCGCCACGTAGTCGGGCGTGCCGAGGATTTGCCCGCTCTTGGTCAATCCGGCCTCGGCCCCCTTTTCACTCGTGGCCTTCGAGAGGCCGAAATCGAGGATCTTGACGACGTGCTTCTTGCCCTCCACCGCCAGCATCAAGTTGTTGGGCTTGATGTCCCGGTGAACCATTCCCTTCTCGTGCGCGTGCTGCAAGCCGAGCGCGACCTGATGGGTGTAGAAAGCGGCATGGGCCACAGGCAACTGACCGCGCGCCTTGACGACCTGCGAAAGGTCCTGGCCGCGAACGTACTCCATTGCGAACACCAGCAGATCGCCGGGACGCAAAACGCTATAGGCCGCCACGATATTCGCGTGAGCCAGCCTGGCGGCCGAACGGATCTCTTGCTGGAAGCGTTCCAGCGCTTCGGGGCGGTCGAGCAGCGCCTTATTGACGACCTTGAGCACTTCGAGTCGATCCATCATTCGGTTGCGGGCCAGATAGACGACGCCCATGCCGCCGCGGCCAAGCTCCTTGAGCAGCTCGTAATCGGGGTGGTTGGTCAGTTCCGGCGGGGCCGAAGCGACCGGCCCCGCGCCAGGGGCTGGCAAACCTGGCGTGGCGGCTTTGCGGGCGGGAGCCCCGCGGCGGGACTCGTCGCAGGGAGTTTCCGCTCCGCTGGCGGCGTTGCCCGCCGAATCGCCCCCGACGAACGTGCGGTCGATTCGGACGGGCGCCTGCCCGTGGCCGGCAGCCTGGCCGGGGACGTTCCGCAGGCGGGCGATGAAACTGTCGCCCGAAAGGCCGGCGACCCGTTGGCGACAATCGGCGCAGGTTTCGAGGTGCTGGCTGATGGTGTCGGAGCTGGCCGTGTCGAGCTTGCCCAGGCCGAAATCGGCGAGCACGGGGTCGGGCGGGCAGGTCGCGTTTTGGGCATTCATTGGGTTTCTCTCACATAGAACGGAATTCATTCCGTTTGCGCCGTCGGACGCTCGGCAGCGGAGGAAAACGGAATGAATTCCGTTCTACGTCCCTGTCCAGCATTTCACATCCAATAGGAAAGTCCGCTGCGGTGCCAATCCTGTCTCGAAAATTTGGAATTCTGGAAAATGCCTTTCGAATTCTTGCGGCTATGGCCACCGACCCCGGCCTGCTTGTCTTGCCTGTCTGGCCGGTGAAGCAGTTTGACAGGCTAACTACGGATCGAGCGCGACACCCGCCCTTCGTGTCCGCCGCCCGGCCGCCTGCGCCGGCCGGGCGGCGGACACGTTGAATGGGGAGCGAGGCGATTGGTCGGGGAAACCGCGTTTTAGCGTCCCAAACTGGCGCTCCTGCCAGGCAAGCTGGCGAGGGGGCGAAACCCAGCGATTCAAACGCGGAGCCTTAGCCGTGAACAGATTGGACCATAAGAGTTCCCACCCCCGATCCATTTTGTTGCTGCTTGCCATACAAGGCTCATAAAGGCTTTTGGCAGGTTGGAAACCCGCCCCACGGTCCGGAATTCTTGCGAATCTGGCTACTTTGAATCGACTACCAACCGCTTGTAAAATGCCCGTACTGTGTCGTAAAGCTTATGGTACGTGCCCTCTCCGCCCGGACCGTGTTTGTCGAACTCCAGGCCCTTTCCCATCATATGGCCCAACAGCTCGCCGACCGTCTTGCCGTTGAAGCAAAACGACTCGTCGGCCGCTAGCGGCCGCTGCGTCTCGATCAGGCGAAACGTCGAGAGCGCGAGCGACTGCACATAGCGCTTCGCGGCGAGATAAGCGAAAAAATCGTCGGGCGACAAACCCTTCCGGCGTTCGCGAGGAAAAGCCGCGTTCAGCACGTCCGAGAGCTGATCGACCGCCTTCATGAGCCGCGCTTCGTTGGCGGGATTCATCGTCCGCTTGATCGCGTCGCGCGCTTTTTCGAATTCGCTCCGCGCCCCGGCGAACGGTTCGCCGCGGAGGGCGGAGGGCCAACAGTCCGTCGCCAACTCCTCGGCCGTGTCCACCGCGAAGCGGCGGGTCTTGCCCCCCACTCGTTTTCCCTCGTTGACGAAGATACGGGCTTTTTCATCGTCCGAGAGCGGGGCGTTGTCGGGCGAGTCGAGCACCGAGCCCGATATAAAGGTCGAATACGACGTATAGTCCGCCAACTCGCGGAGCATGAAGTTAAGTTCATCGCTTAAATCGCTGCCAAGGGCCTCCAGGTTCTCGTCGATGATTCGACGTTGCTGCTCGCGGCCCTTCTCCAGGTGCTCCAGGTAATCGATATGCTCGGCATCCCGCGCTTCGCGGTTCAGCCGGCGACGCTCGAAGTAGGTGTTCACCCATTTCACCGCATTGTCCATCTCCTTGGAGGCGGCTTCGGCATTGAGGTTGCGAGCGATGGAGGCCGACACCAGGAAACTGCCTTGTGCGCGCAGGTAGGCCGCGTCGGCCAAAATGTTATTACTGAGCAGCGAAAGGCTCGATTGCGGACAGCGCACGATGACTTGGGCAAACGTTTCTTGAACGCTGGCGAGCCAGGCGCATACGGCGAGGGCCAGCGTGGCCAGCAGTGGCGTTCGCGAAAGAACGAGATTCATTTGGCAGACTCCTTTTTGGCCGGATCGGGAGTCGCCGCGACAGGGGCGACCCAAATTTGACTTTCAGCGTCAGAAAGCCCCAACTCGATCAATTTCGGCTCGATGACGTTGGCGTAGTGAATCGGCTGCCCGCCGCGCGCCGCTTCGGCGGGCGCCGCCTCGCAATACAGAGCGACCAGGTGGCCTTGTTCGTTGAAGATCGGACTGCCCGGCGGGTTGTCGCTGAACGATCCGCGCAGGTGCAACAACCGCGGTCCGCCCGCTTCCAGGCTTGTCACGGCAAACACCTTGGCCTGGTGCAATTCAGGTTGAAGCTGTTGAAAGCGATCGATGACTTCGCCCGCCTGGTCGGTGGCGATGCAGGCCAGGGGCTGCCCGCGTTCGAGCTCCGCTAGCTCGGCGGCCGAGGCGAGCGGCACCGCGTTGCCCGGGCGTTCGGCGGCGTCAAGCAACGCCATGTCGAAATAGAGTTGCTGGGCAGCGTCGGCTTGCTGGAAGGCGGCGTGAAGACGAACGCGGCTGATCGTAACGCCCGAGTCCTGCGGCCCACGGATGGCCTTCATCCGCCAGCCGCGCTCGACGAACTGGCCGAGCTCGACGCCCACGCCGGCCGTCGTCAGCAGCGCCCGTTCGCCGATGATCACCGCTCCGGCCAGCGGCCACGTGGCCTGCGCCTGAGGATCTTCGACGACGATGAGCCGGTAAGCCGCCAAGCCGCGCTCTTTGGCCTCTTTCCAAGGTTTAGGTGCCGCGAGCTGCGGTTCCGGTGTGACCGGCGGCGGCTGTGATGCTGGTGGCGTCTCCGGATCTTTGACGGGAGGCTCGACGGGCTCTGGCTCGGAAGGTGCCACGTCTTGGTTTTGTCGCGGGCCTTGAGATTCTGCCAGGGCAGCCTCCTGTCCTTCGGCCAATTCCGCATTTCTATCGTCCGGCGGCGCGGGAGGGGCTCGACGTGCGACGAAAAATCCGACGACCGTGATCAAGGCGACGGCCGCGCCGACGAGCAGGTTTTGCCGCGGCCAGCCCTTCAACGTGGTGAATGGTCGCGGACCCGTCGCCACCGAGACGACGGGTACCGGCGCCGCGGCAGTTGCAGCCGGTTCCCGAAGCGGGGCGGAAGTCAATGCCAGCACTTCCAGCCGCGGTCCGGCTCGCCCGAGTTGCACGATCGAACCCACTCGCACGGGCGTGGCGCCGTTGATCCGCACGCCATCCACGTAGGTGCCGTTGCTCGAACCGAGATCGGTGACGTAGTTGGCGCCGTCGTCGCCCAGGCTGAACCCGGCATGTTCCCAGGAGGCGAATTGCGAGGCCTTGCCCTCGATGCGCAGCTCGCAGGCGTCGCCGCGCCCCAGGCGAAAATGCGCGGAACTCGACTCCCAGTCGAACGTCCCTTCCGGCGAGTGGACGCGAAGTCGCACGTTCAGCCTCCAACTTTCAAGCGGAACCGTTGTTCGCCGATCTGGAATTGCACCAAGGTCTCGCAGACCACCTGTGGCATTCGAAACCAGAGGCCGTTGATCGCCTTGTTCGGCTCCATGTGCCAGACGCCCTTGGCATCGCGGAACAGCCGCGTGTGTCGCGCTTCGCAATACGGATCGTTGGTCCGGCAGATGGCGCAGCCCGGATCGGTGCCGATCCAATACTCTTCGCCGAGAAGCAGAACGCGATTGCCGACGGCGTTGCCGAGCACCTCGACCAGCGCCGGAACGGCCGGCGCGGCGCCGTCGTCGCCCCAAGCTTGCGTCGTATGGCGGGCGCCTTCGGCGGGCACATAGTCGGTGGTGACCGGGGCGCCGCGCGTCGGCACGAGCAGCCGATACCGCCCTTTGCCCACCAAGAACTCCGACTGATCGGCCAGCGGCGTGCGCGAGACGCGTACGAACATCCCGTTGGTGCTCTGCAAATCGGTAATCACCCAGCGTTGGTGCGCGCCAATCGTCTGACGTGTGATCTCAACGTGCCGCGACGAAATCATCGCATCGTGTGGGACGACGAGGTCGCCCTCGCTGCGGCCGATGACAAAGCGGGCGTCGCGCAAGCGGAACTGTTCCCCGTCGCTTTTGCCGTCGTCCTGCGCGGTGAGCACGGCCATCGGCGGCCGTAGCGTCGGCCGATAAATCGCCACTGTCGGTTGCCGCGCGGGCACCGGCGGCGAAGCGTGTCGAGTCTGGCCTTGAACGGGCAGCGGCACAGCGGATTGGGGGAAGGGCGGCGGTGGGGTAGTCGGTATCGCCAGATTTTCGCGCAGGGCCGCCATCACGTCTTCGTCCGTTTCCAGACAGGTTGCCGCGCGTTCGGGGACCGGCGAACGCGGCGTTGGGCGAGGAGCCGGTGGCATCGTGAGTCTCCCAGGTAATGAAGGGCCTTGCGCTGCGGTTTGGAGCAACGAAACGGCCTTGCTTGCGCAGCGTGTTGGTGTCACGTAAGGCCCATCCTGGAGGGTCATCATACCCCTCATGGTGGCCAAGTCAATCAATCAGGCCCGCCGCCTCCTCGCGCAACCGCCGCAACACGCGCGACTTGGCGGTGAGCACCGCATTCACCGAAATACCCAGGTCGCCGGCCACCGCGGCTGCGTCCTCGCCGCTCAAAGTGCAACGGCGAAAGGCATTCCAAGTGCTTTGCTTGAAATCCGCGCGAACGGTCGTCATCAAGCGATCAAGCACAAACTGATCGTGTTCCCGTTCCCATTGCCGCGACAAAGCGCTTGCCGGATCGGCGAGTTCTTCCGCGAAGGCGACGCCTGATTTGCCATCGAGGCCGGCCGGCGTTTGCAGTTCTTCCAGTGGGAGCGCAGCCGGTTCACCAAGACATTGCCCAACCAGCGGCGGAATGAGCCGTCGCGCTGACGGTTGAACTGAGGCAATTCCTAGACCACCACAATCAGCACGTCCTGGGCCAGGTCGTTAGCCTCGTCGCCCAATTGCGGAACTCGCTTCAACCAACGGAGGATCCAGGGGTGATAAATATCCTGCAGCCGCCGCCATTGTGGATCGTCCGGAGGGGCGCATTTGAGCCGTTCGAGTAGACTGACCGACGTGAGGGCCACAGGCGTTAGGCAATTGGCGTTAGGCGTTATGCGTCGGAACGAATTCTCAGCCACTCCGTGGTTGCTGAGGCGCGGAGCGTCCAAGAGGCCCGCTCCCACGCGGAGCGTGAAAACGAGCGTTTTAGTTTATCCCGCCCGCAGCGCCTCGATCAACCGTTCGATATCCTCGTCGTTGTTATAAGCGTGCGGGCTGACTCGAAGACGGCCACCGCGGCAGCTCAAGAGTACGCGGCGCTCGCGGCAGCGTTTGCGCACTTGGGAGGGGTCTTGGCCCGCAAGGTCGAAGGCGACGATACCGCTCGCCCGCCCAGTGTCGCGGCAGCTTGCGACCGTGGCTACAAGCTCGCCGAGCCGGCGGCAGATTTCGTCGGTGATCTGAAGTACGCGAGCAGCGATTTCGGCCCTGGGGTAACGCGCCAGGAGGTCGAGGCTTGCGCCCAGCGCGGCGAAGCCCGCCATGTTGTAGGTGCCGCCTTCGTAGCGGCCGGCGGCCGGCTTGATCTTGAGTTCGATATGGCTGAAGTCCAAGGTCTGCACGACGCTGTTCCAGCCGACGCCGACCGGGCGCAAGAGGTCGAGGTGTTCGCGGCGCAAATAGAAAAGACCGGCCCCTTCGGGCCCCAAGAGCCATTTGTGTCCGTCGGCCGCCAGGAAATCGACCGGCGTGCGACGGACGTCGAGCGGAAACACGCCCAGCCCCTGGATGGCGTCGAGAAACAACAGCGCCCCGCGCGAGTGGGCCAGCTCGACCAGCGCGTCGAGATCCATCCTCCAGCCGCCAGCGTAGCCGACCCAACTGACGGCGACGATCCGCGTACGGGAATCGCAGGCGGCGGCCAAGGCGTCGAGACGGACTCGCCCGTGTTCGACGTGTACGCGCCGGGTATCGACGCCGCGATCGGCCAGGTGCATCCAGGGATAGAGGTTCGAGGGGAATTCGTTGGCCGGCACGACGATGTTATCGCCGGACCTCCAAGGAAAGCCTTCGGCGACGAAGTTGATTCCCTCGGTCGTGCTGCGGACCAGGGCCACTTCGTCCGGTTCCGCGCCGATCATTTCCGCGCCGCGGCGGCGAGTTTTTTCGATTCGCTCGGCCCAGCGGGGCCAATTGGCCGCGCCGTTCTCGGCCAGGTCGTTGGCCCAGGCCACGATCGCCTCCCGCCCCGGACCCGAAAGCGGCGCGACGGCCGCATGGTCGAAACAAGCCCACGAGCCGGCCGAAGGCATCTGGCGGCGAAAATCGGACCACGGTTCGTTGGTGAACATGGGCGTCGGTGTGGGGTAGGTTTCCAACCTGTCATTTCTACGTGGGGCAGGTTTACAACCTGCCAGAATCTCTACGGAGATATGGCAGGTTGGAAACCTGCCCCACGGTCATCGGGAGGTCGGACCAAAGGCGTTCCATAAGGAACCTTCCATTGTAATCGATCGTTCGCCGAGGAGAATGGCCAGAGCTCGCTCGCCTTCGTCAACCCCGCCTTTACCGGATTGAGTTCTATATATGCGATAATCCGTTCCAATTCGTCCTCGTCGAGAACACAATGGTCGTGCGACTCGTCCTGCCAGAATGTCCCTTCGCGATCAAGTAGACGATTGCACTTTCCGGCGGAATACCGCTTGATGCTGTGCATGATTCGCTCTCTTGCCGATTGCCAGCGACCAGACTTCGTCCTGACCGGAGCAATGTTCCCGATCGGTCGAAAGACCCAATGAAAGTGGCTCGGCATCACCACATAGGCCAAGAGGTCGTAACGTTGCCCGGCGAAGAAGTAAAGCGAATTCACCACTTCCTTGGCTAACGCCGGATCGGCAAGATGCCGCACCGCAGGCTCACGATCGAGCCAATCGTCGCAGCGGGCGAACGTGCGTTTCCAGCAATGGAGCTTCCAATCTTCCTCCGACATTCCAGCGGGAGGGCGGCGCTTTGCCAGATCCTGGCGAAACTTTTCGATGTCGAGTAACCCCTGCGCGGGAATGCTGCCGGCAGGCAAGACGTGACAAAGTAAGTTGCGCCGGGTTGGTCCCAATGGG
>DATLQY010000072.1:0-12832 GCA_035534975.1 Pirellulales bacterium | reverse complement strand
AAGCCCGCCGCCCCCGTCGAAGTCCGCGGCGAGTTCAAGCCCATCGCCACCAACGTGCCGGGCGTCGACATTTGTGAGCTGCTCCCGCGGATGGCCAGGTGGATGCACCGCTCTGCGCTCGTGCGCGGCGTAAACCATCGGGCCGGCTGCCACAATGAAATCCCCAGCTTCACCGGCTACGAACCGCCGCCCGCCAACGCGCAGGACCCGCCCGACAACCTTCCGCCGAGCATGGGCTCGGTCTGCGAGTACCTCAAACCCCAGGACGATCAGCGCGCCGCGTACGTCCACTTGCCAGTGCCGCTGGGCTACACGGGCGTCGGCGAGTCCGGGCCGGGTGCGGGCTTTCTGGGCCGCCGCTACGATCCGCTGTTGACCAGCGCCACGCAGACGGTCGACGAGGGCGCCGACGTGAAAAACCGGGCCCACCCTCCGCAGATCCGCGGCGTTCCCCGCCTTGCCGACAGCCAGTTGATTGACGGGCTGACGCCGGACCGCCTCAGCCGCCGCCGCTCGCTGTTGGAAGTTCTCGACGCAGGGCCGGCCCGGCACGCGGCCGAGGCCGAGACCGCCGGATTCGACCGCTTCCAAGAGCGGGCGTTCGACCTTTTGACCTCGCCCGACTTGAAGGCCCGCTTCGATCCCGCGCTCATCGACCAGCGCGTGAAGCAGCGCTACGGCGACACCCTGTTCGGCAACAGCGCGTTCATCGCCGGCAAGCTGGTCGAGACGGGCGTGCGGTTCGTCAACGTCATCTGGACATGGTACAACCTGGCGATTGCGGGCTTGCAGGATTTTGGTTGGGACACGCACGAGCACAACTTCGCGACCCTGGGGCATTTCTTGCCGCACCTCGACCTGGTGTACTCGTCGCTGATGGAAGACCTGGAGCAAAGCGGCTTATTGGACGAGACGCTCGTGGTGTTGACCAGCGACTTTGGCCGGACGCCGGGCGTGAACCGCACCGCCGGCCGCGACCATTGGACGCACTGCTACTCGACGATCCTCGCCGGGGCCGGAATTCGCGGAGGCACGATCCATGGCGCGTCCGACAAGCACGCCGCGCTGCCCATCGACTGCCCCGTCCGCCCGGCCGACATCTGCGCCACGATCTATCGATGTCTGGGCATCGACCCCGACATGCTCGTGTACGACCGGCTCAATCGCCCGCACAAGATCGCCCAAGGGGGCGAGCCGATCGGAGCGGTATTGGGATGACCTTCCGACTCCGTTTTGTCGTCGAGTCGACGGCGGCGAAGCCGACGGAAACGGCGACGCGGTAAGTCTGCGCCAGCCGAAGCGAATGGCTCGCTTTCAGCACGCTCGGTGATCCGGTGGCATCCGAAAGAAAAGCGACCGGTTCAGGAATTGAGAGCGGGCGCGGCGCATTGGGGGTAATGTACTTCTTCCGCCGATTTGTGCGAATTGGTAAACTGGCGGGTAGAATCGTGTCATGCTCGTAAAACTGCGGAATTGGGCAACAAGAAACCGGCGGCGAGTCATCGCGGCCAGCGCATGCACGATCGTCTTTTCTATCGCGCTCATCGTCAAGCCATTTGGCATGGGCACAAACGAGATTCTTGTCATTTTCACGATCGTCTCGTTTGTCCTTGTGCAGTTCATTCCGCTCAAATAACCCGAATGCCCAAAGACTTCTGGACACTACCCACGGGAGCGCCGCTTTGCCCCATGAATCTTGAATGCGGTACAACACGTCGGGCGCGGAAATCGGACGAATTCCGCCACCGCCGAGTGATTACGATTCGGCCACGACATCGGATCAATTCCTCATGAACGATCAACAGACGACGTTGGCCGCGGTGCGTGAGTTGGTTCGCGAGTTCGTCGCGGCCCGCGACTGGCAACAATTTCATACGCCGAAAAACCTATCGATGGCGCTGGCGATCGAGGCGGCGGAGCTGATGGAGCATTTCCAATGGCTCACGCCCGAGCAATCTCGCGCCGTCGCGAACCAACCCGAGAAACTGGCCGAGGTGGGCGAAGAGCTGGCCGACGTGATCTGCTACGCCCTGGCGCTGGCCAACGAGTTGAAGATCGACGTCGCGACGGCGCTGGCCGACAAGATGATCAAGAATGCCCGCAAGTACCCCGTCGAAGAATACCGCGGAAGGTACGGGCCGGAGGACAATGCGAGCGGGGAGCGTTAGCCCTCGTCTTGCAGCTTATCCGTTCATCTTTTGCCTTCATCCCCTTATCTCCTCTTCATCCCCATATCCCCTTTCAAATGAGCCTTCCATCCGGGGTGATCATGTCATTCTTCCATCCTTGCTTGGGTGCGGCCCAAGGCCGCGTCAAGTTCTCGCGCGAGGCGCCGAATCGGCCTTGAGGATCCCGTGGAGGAAGGGCTCGCCCAGGGTTTCGAATGAGATGGGGTGTGCGAACTCACAACCGACGAGCCAAAGTCCCGAATCGTCGGCGCGTCGCCATTGGACGGTGCCGGCGAACGAGCCTGTTGGTGTCGACGTCGGCCGCGAAGTCGACGATTTGGCTCGCAATCTCGTCTTTGAATTCGCGTTGAGCGGAGTCCTTCGAAAGAAATGCGACCGTCACCAGCTCTCCGAATTCGAAGCTCGATGGCGTAACCGCTCCGACGCCGCCCAAGCTCAAGTCGAGCGAACGGGCGGGCCTTGTCGCGCCGCCACGCGCCGCGGTCAGTTCCAGATCGCACAAAAAGTCAACACGTTCGTAACGTCGTTGTTCCAAGATGCCCCTTCCTTTCCATTACGTCAAAGCGGCGCTCCGTCGCAGAGGTACGGTTTGACGATCGCCATCAGCCGAACCACATCGTCGATCGTCGCGGCCGCGAGCGTCGTCATGACCTTGGCCCGGCGGGCTTCGATCGTCCGCACGCTGCAGCCATGTTCCTTGGCGAGGGCCTTGTTCGACTGCGCGGTCAGGATGCCGTCGAGTAAAACGCGCTCTTCCGGCGCGAGCCGCTGCAATCGTCGCAAGACTTCGGACCGCGTGTCGGCGGCCAACCGCGCGCTGCGCGAGGCGAGCAAGGCCTCATGAACTTGCTCGAGCAACTCCGGAGGCACGATGGGCTTTTCCAATACGGCCACGCCGCCCGCCTTGACGGTCGCTTTGACGGCCGGAGCGTCGCCGCGTTCGGCCAGCGCAATCGCCGGCAACGTGGCGCCGTTGGCGGCGAGCCTCGGCGACGCTTCGAGTTCCTCGATTCCGGCAAGGTCCAGGTCAAACACGACGCAACCAACCTCGACTCCGCTGCAAGCCCCGGCCAGCTTTGCGAAGTCGTCGAGGCCGTACGACGCCAGGCCGTGATCGAAGGCCACGCCGGCACACTGATCCCGCAGCAGAGGATTCGTACTGACGATCAATACCGTCGGTGGGGAATTCATCGCGCCGCGCCTGCTGACGAGCACATAACTTGAAACGAGGGCGTAAACCAGCTCACGCCCCAGGCCACTATGGACCCCGGCGCGATATCAGCCGGAAACGACGCCAATACGGCAAGGGTGGCGCCAACCGTCGCAGGTATGATCAAAGTGGTCCGGCGAGGACCGCTGCGGCACGGCCAGTCCAACGAGTGGGGAACCGTCATTCCCCGCGCGGGCATCGCGCGATTGCCTGTCGTAGAAGGGTGAGCCTGCCCGTCGCGGACAAGTCACTGTGGTCATTTAGCTTTCGAAATGAGGGCTGTCAAACGATTTCCGTCCTTTTGCGAGGCGATCCTCACCCCAAGGCTTGCGGCAGGCACAAGGCACACCCGACGTCCGTCACAGCGTGGAAGACGACCGCCGGCGGCGGTGTCGCGCCGTCAGCGGCTAATGCCGTAGTCGTCGAGCTTGCGGTAGAGCGTGGCGCGGCCGATGCCCAGAAGCTTGGCGGCCTCGGGGACGTTGGCGCCGGCGCGCGCGAGCGCCTCGACGATCAGCTTCCGCTCCCAATCTTCGATGCGCAACGACTCCAGCACCGGCCCGGCGGCCTCGCGCAGTCCCAGGTCGCCGGCTTCGATCCGCTCGCCGGCCGCCAGCACCACGGCGCTGTCGATCACGTTTCGCAATTGCCGCACGTTGCCGGGCCAGGGCGAGGCCAGCAGCTTCGCCCGCGCCTCGTCGGAAAGCCGCAACCCGGGACGGCCGTGCTGCCGTTTGAAATGGTCGAGGAAGAAGTCGATCAACAAGCCGACGTCGTCGCCCCGCTGCCTCAGCGGCGCCACGACCAGCTCGAACACGGTCAGGCGATAGTAAAGGTCCTCGCGGAATTTCTTCTCTCCCACGTAGGCCAAGAGGTCGCGGTTCGTGGCGGCGATCACGCGGACGTCGACCTGGATCTCGCTGGTGCCGCCCACCGGTAGGAAGGGGTGCCCCTCAAGAATCCGCAGCAGCTTCGATTGACCCTGCAAGCTGAGTTCCCCCACCTCGTCGAGGAACAGCGTGCCCAGGTCGGCCTGCTGGAACAGGCCCTCGTGGTCACGGTCGGCCCCCGTGAACGAGCCTGCCTTGTGTCCGAACAATTGGCTCTCCATCAAGTCGGCGGGGATCGCCGCGCAGTTGATCGACAGCAGCGGCCGGTCGGCGCGCGGGCCGCCGCGGTGGATCGCCCGCGCGACCAGCTCCTTGCCCGTGCCGCTTTCGCCCCGGATCAGCACGCAGCCCGTGGCCCGGCCGAGGCGGCCGATCTTCGCCTTGAGATCGACGATCGATGGGCTTTCGCCGACGAGTTCGTCGTAGCCGGGCGACTTGGCCTTCAACTGCGCGAAATCGGTTTCGAGGCTCTCTTCCTTGCGGGCGCGGACCAGGGCCACGGTGACGATGTTGGCGACCGAGATGGTGAAGTCGAAATGCGACTGCCGGAAGCGGCCCTTTTCGAGGTACACGTGGATCGCCCCCAACGCGCCGCCCGCGGCCACCAGCGGCACGCAAAGCGCGTCGGCAAAGTGCGAGAGCGTATCGTCGGAGGCGTGCGACTGCTGGTTGGCGATCCAGACGGCGTGCCCCTCCTCGCAGACCAGCTTCGTCAGGGGCTCGCTCAGCGAGACGTGGGCCGCGGAGCGTTCGGGAATCACCACCTTCGGCTTCAGTTTGCCGTCGTCGCTGGCCCAGAGAAAGCCGACGACCGAGGCCCGCGTCCGGTCGCGTACGAGGTCGAGCGCGATGCGCATCAGCTCATTCGGGTCGGTGCAGCCCAGGAGCCCGATCGACAATTGGTACAGCACCGAAAGCTCTTGGGCCTGGTCCGGGTGGTTGGCGGCCGAAAAGGCAAAGGAGTCGCCGCTGAGGGCGCCCACGCGGGTCTCCTTGATCAGCGTCTGGGTCATGTTCAAGTCGGTCGACGGGCCGACCGTCGGCGGCTGTTCGCTTTGATGGAAGGCGAACTCGGTTGAGCCGATCCGCACGTGGTGCCCCTCGCCCAGCACCGCCTCGTCGACCTTTTGCCCGTTGACGAACGTGCCGTTGCGGCTGTTGGCGTCGCGCACCCGCCAGACATCGTCTTCACGCGCGATCACGGCATGAACGCGCGAGCAGAGCGCGTCGGGCAACATGATCGTACACTCCGTGCCGCGGCCGATGCGGGTCTTGTGCAGAGGATCGAGCAGCAGGTTGGCGCCGGCCCGCTGACCGGCGGTGAACGTCAGATAGGTGTACACGTCCCGCCCAAAGGCTCCGCGGGTGAATCGAGTGTGAAAACTCGATTATAGCAAGGAAATTGGGTGAAACACCTCACGCGTCTCCGCGCGGCAGGCGAAAATCTTCGGGAATGTGTTCATTCAGGTCCATGCTATCGTGTAAAACTCGTCCGATCTCGACTAGCCCGTCAGTGCGCGTCCGGTATAGGAGGAAGTGACGAGGCGCTTTCACGCGCGCCGATTTGGCGCCAACGTGGTTTCGACTGTGAAACAGGTGGTACGTTTTTGCGGCCGGCGCGATTTCGGGACGGTTGGCGCCGCCGCGCAAATCCGGCGAGTCGACAACGTCCATGATCGCTTGCGTCAACAATGCCTCATAACGCAAACGGGCCTGTTCGCCAAATTGCGCGTGCGTCCATGAAAGGATCGACGCGATGTCCTCTTCGGCGGCGGGGGCGATGACATATCGGGGCACCGCGTCAGGCATCGCCGGTACGACGCCTTGCCGACGCCGCGGCGCGACGGCCGATCCCGCTGATGAAATGGGTGAGTTCCCGATGTCCGCTGATCGGGATTCCACGCCCTTGATCGAGTTGCTCGAAGGCCTTGGTCGCCAGCGAACGGAGCAAGACCATTTTTTCCTGTTCTTCTCGCGTCTGTTGCTCTAACATTCGTAAACCCGCGCGCATGACCTCGCTGGCATTGCGGTAGCGTCCCGCCTCGATCTCTTCTTCGACGAACCGATCAAAATGGTCGGTTAAGTTGACGTTACGCGTAGGCATCCCGACTCCAATTCAAGTGCGTACCCCGCCGCGAAGCCAGCTCGCAAGCACTACTTCCAGTCGCCTCTATTCTAGTCAACTTGGCAAATATTGCCAATACCTCAATGAACTTGGGTTCGTGCGCGTCTGCCAGCAGCCTAGACTAATGGCCGGCCCGACCGGCGACACGGAGCTGCGCGCGGGCTTGGGCCTCGATCCGGTCGCGAATGGCCATCTGCTCGGGCGAATGGGCCGGGCGATTGCGGGCCGCAGTCAGTTGCTCGGCCGCGACCTCGCGATCGAGGTTCTTGGCGGGCATGGCCCGGTTGGTGAGCACCGAAACCACGTTATCGACCACCTGCACGAACCCCCCATCCACGTAGAAGTGCCGCGTCTGGCCGCCGACGACTTGCCGCATCTCGCCGTACCCCAACCGGCCAATGAGGGGACTGTGGAGCGGAGCGATGCCGATCTCGCCGTCGAACAAGGGGAGCGCGACGAAGTCGGCCGACTCGTCGAGCAAGGTCGTTTCGGGTGTGACGACCACCAGCCGAAGGCTGCGGCCATTGGGGTCGGAAGTGGGGGCGTGTCGTTGGTCGGCCATTGGTCGGTGAATCTCCTCGTTCCCACGCTCTGCGTGGGGGCGCTTCTTCGGACGCTCCGCGTCCTCGTTGCAGTATTCTCGCTGGACGCGTAACGGGGACGCGGAGCGTCCGAGGCGATGTTCCCACGCAGAGCGTGGGAACAAGGATCCTTCGCTTCCTGCTTTCCCCTGTTCCCTGTAACCTGTCCCCTGTCCCCTACTTCTTCGCCGCGAGTTTCTTCGCCTGCTCCTCGGCCTGTTCGATAGGGCCGACGTACATGAAGGCATTTTCCGGCAAATGGTCCCACTTGCCGTCGGCAAGCTCCTCGAAGCTGCGGATCGTGTCGGCGAGCTTGGTGATCTCGCCCGGCTTGCCGGTGAACACCTCGGCCACGAGGAACGGTTGCGAGAGGAAGCGTTCCATGCGGCGGGCACGGTGGACGACCAACTTGTCCTGCTCGCTCAGTTCATCCACGCCGAGAATGGCGATGATGTCTTGCAGCTCGCGGTACCGCTGCAACGTGCGCTGCACCCGGCGGGCGATCGTATAGTGCCGGTCGCCCACGTACTGTGCGTCGAGAATCCGGCTCGACGATGCCAGCGGATCGACCGCGGGATAAATGCCCTTCTCGCTGATCGATCGCTCCAGGTACAAGAAGGCGTCGAGGTTGCCGAAGGCCGTGGCCGGGGCGGGGTCGGTCGGGTCGTCAGCCGGCACGTACACCGCTTGCACCGAGGTGATGGCCCCCTTCGAGGTCGAGGCGATCCGCTCCTGCAAGGCGCCCATTTCCGTGGCCAAGGTGGGCTGGTAGCCCACGGCTGAAGGCATGCGGCCCAACAGCGCCGAGACCTCGCTGCCGGCCTGTGAGAAACGAAAGATATTGTCGACGAACAACAACGTATCGGCGCCGGTCGTGTCGCGGAAGTACTCGGCCATCGTCAACGCCGAAAGGGCCACTCGCAATCGGGCGCCGGGCGGCTCATTCATCTGGCCGAAGACCATGCAGGTCTGCTCGATGACGCTGCGGCCGGTATCGCCGATCTTGGCTTCCTGCATTTCGAGCCAGAGGTCGGTCCCCTCGCGGGTCCGTTCGCCAACGCCGGCGAACACCGAGTAGCCGCCGTGGGCGCTGGCGATGCGGGCGATCAATTCGGTGAGGATCACCGTCTTGCCCAGCCCGGCCCCGCCGAACAGCCCGGCCTTGCCGCCGCGCACGAATGGCGTCAAAAGGTCGATGACCTTGATACCAGTCTCGAACAACTCCGTCTTGGTCGACAGGTCCGTCACCTCCGGCGCGTCGCGGTGGATGCTCCAGTATTCGTCGGCCGCGACCGGGCCGCGACCGTCGACCGGTTCGCCGATGAGGTTGAACACGCGGCCCAAGGTCGCCTTGCCGACGGGCACGGTGACGGGCTTGCCGGTGTCGACGCAGTCCTGGCCGCGGATCATGCCGTCGGTGCTGCCCAGGGCGACGCAGCGGACCCGCCCGCCGCCCAGGTGCTGCTGCACCTCGCCGGTCAGAGCCAGCTTGATCCCCTTGTGCTCGCTGTTGATCTTGACCGCGTTATAGATTGCCGGCAGCTTGTCGGGCGGGAACTCGACGTCGAACGTCGAGCCGATGACCTGGGAAACGTGGCCGACGTTACCGCCGGTTTCTTTACGTGCGAGGGTGGTTGTGGACATGGTGGGTTCAGGGTTCAGGGTTCAGCATTTGTAGGGAACGCCCTCTGTGGCGTTCCGTGGCATACGTATTGACGTCGTTTGATCGGGGGCCGACCGCGGACACTCATGCATCATTTCATGTTTTCCAAGTCGAACAGCTTGATTTCCAAATCGTCGGAAACAGCAAGCGTTTGGCCGTCGGGCGACACCGCGATGGCGGTGACGAGCCCGTTCTCACCATCGCGCACAGGAAAAAAGCCCACTTTCCGTCCGGCCTCCTGGCCGGGGGTCCCGGTCTTAGAATCCAAGCATGTGACGCCTTTCATCGATGAGAGCGCGATTGTCTTGCTATCAGGCAAAACCGCCAAGCTTAAAACATTTTCGGACAGCCCCGTGATCCGCTCGCGAAACTGGCGAGTTCGCGCGTCCCACAAGACGACCCCGGCCCTGGCTTCCGACGCAATGATCGTACTACCGTCGGGAGCAAACGCGAGTGCCAACTTGAGAGGGCCTTGATCGTCCAACGTCGCTTGTTTCGAGAAGTTGGAGAGATCCCATATCTCAATTGTCCCGCCCCCAAGGCCAGCCGATGCGAGTGTCTTACCATCGGGCGAAAACGCAAGTATTGTTGATACTTTCGAGTCACCCTCCAGCTTGGCGATTCGGTTTCGTGTGGGTACGTCCCACACAAAAACATCGCCCGCAGCGGCGGAAGCCAAAATATCGGAGGTCGGTGAAAAAGCGATCGAGCCTATTGAATCCGCATGGCCACGAAGCGTAGCCTCTTCTTGACGCGTGTCAACATTCCAGAGTTTGACCGTCTTGTCTGAGCTTCCCGATGCAACAAACTTGCCGTCGCGTGAAAACGCCACCGATAGAACATAGTCGCCTTTCGTATGCCCGCGAAACGCGTCTCGTTCGGAGTGCTTTGAAATGTCCCAAAGTCGAACGCTGCCATCGTGACTGCCGGATGCTAAGAGTTTTCCATCAGGGCTAAAAGCGAGCCCCATAATCATATCTTCATGTCCGCGCAACGTCGCCATTCGTTCGCCGGCAGTCACAGCAGGGCGCGAGCATGCGTAGACCGAAACGCAAATCAAGGCGATTCCAGTCAATGCCGAGGGATTGTATTTTGCCATAAGGCGGTTACGTCTTTCGAAGTTTTTCTTTCTACTCGTTCCCACGCTCCGCGTGGGAATGGCTCTTCGGCCGCTGGGCGGCCCTTTCAACGGCGGGCCCGACGGCCACACTACCACAGCAGTTTCGGGCAAGGCTCATTCTGACAACTGGCAACTGACAAGTGACCAATGACTATCCTTTCAGCGCCTCGACGCCACCCAGCACTTCCATGATTTCGCCGGTGATCTGGCTTTGGCGGGCGCGGTTGTAAGTCATGGAAAGTTTCTTGATGATCTTGTCGGCGTTCTCCGTGGCGGCCTTCATGGCGACCATGCGGGCGATCTGCTCGCTGACGGCCGCGTCGAGGAAGCACTTGAAAAGCTTCACTTTGAAGCTCGCCGGCACGACCTCCTCCAGAATGCTCTGGGCCGAGGGCAAGAACTCGTATTGCGTCTCGCCGGTCGAAGCCGCCTCGGCGTCGGTGCTGGTCCCGGCCAGGGAACCCAGCGGCAAAAGCGTCTCGACCGTGGCCGACTGCCTGGCGATTCCCTCGAACCGCGTGTAGGCCACGTCGAGCCGGTCTATCTTGCCGGTGGCGAAGTCGTCGAGATAGCGGTTGGCCAGCAACTCGACCTGTTCGTAGGAAGGTTTGTCTTCGAAATGGGTGAACGACTCGTCCGGCACGATCTCGCGGAACTTGAACGACGCGATGCCGCGCTTGCCCGAAATCTCCAGGGTCGTCCGCGGCACCGAACCCTTCAACTCCCGATAGCGCGCCAGTGCGGCCCGCTGCACGTTCGAGTTGTAGCCGCCGCAGAGCCCGCGGTTGCCGGTGATCACCAGCAACAAGGCGTGTTTCGTCTCGTCGCGCGCTTCCAGCAGCGGATGGCTGACTTCAAGGCCCGATTTGGCCAGGTCGGCGACCAGGGCGGTGATGCGCTGGGTGTAGGCCGTGGCGGCGTGGGCGCGGTCCATCGCCTTCTTGAACCGCGCGGTCGCGATCAACTCCATCGTCCGCGTGATCTTGCGGATGTTCTTGATCGACTTGCGTCGCTTGTCGAGGGCTCGAGCTTTAGCCATAAGAAAACCGGGGGCCGGTCACGAAATAAGTCGAATGGTCAACGGGTAGCGGTACTCTTCGCCCTTGCCGGCTTTCACCGAGGCGATGATCACCAGCACGACGTTCGCGACGAGTAACGCAGGCACCAGCACAAAGCCGATCAAGCAGAATAGCGAAATACTGGCGATCAAAGTGTACAAGTGCATGGAAATCTGGAAATTGAGCGATTCCTTGCCGTTTTCGTCGACGAACGGATGGTCGTTTTTCTTGAGCAGCCAGCAAACCAGCGGACCGACGAGCCCACCAACACCTGTAAAAAGCCAAGAAAGCGCGGTCAAGTGGCACAGCACGCCCCACAACCGCGCGTCTTTTTCGGTCATCGTGTTGCCGGTGACGGTTTTTTCAACTGGTGATCCTTGGGGTTCAAGATTCTGGTCCATTTCGGGTGACTCCGCAAAAGCGACAATGTCGTGGGGGCAACAACGATCGGAACGCGCCCCGCCTCATTGATGCTTTCGCCGTAACAGCCGGTTTCTTGCTCGCTGGTTTCTTCTTCGAACGCAACGGAATGAATTCCGTTCTACGCTTTCGCTGTAGCCTGTTGTTTCTTGCCCGCGTATTGCCGCTGGAATTCCGCGATCGCCGTCTCCAGGGCTTGGGCCGTGTCATCCTCAAGCTTCTTGGTCTCGACGATCTTTTTGCGGATCTCCGACTTCTGCTCGCGCACGAACGCCAGGAAGTCGCGCTCCCACTCGGCGACCTGGTCGCGGGGAATCTTGTCGAGATGGCCGCGGGTGCCGGCGTAGATGCTGAGCACCTCGTCGAACACGTCCATCGGCTGGTACTGACCTTGTTTCAAGAGCTCGATCATGCGGTAGCCGCGGTCGAGCCGGGCTTGCGTGGCCGCGTCCAAGTCGGTCCCCAACTGGGCGAAGGCCTCCAACTCGCGGAACGAAGCCAGGTCGAGCCGCAATCCGCCGGCGACCTTCTTCATGGCCGGAATCTGGGCGGCGCCGCCGACGCGGGAAACCGAAATGCCGACGTTCATGGCCGGGCGTTGTCCGGCGAAGAACAGGTCGGGCTGCAAGTAGATCTGGCCGTCGGTGATCGAGATCACGTTGGTCGGAATGTAGGCCGATACCTCGCCTTCCAGCGTCTCGACGATCGGCAGCGAGGTCAGGGAACCGCCCCCCTTTTCGGCCGAGAGCTTGGCCGATCGCTCCAACAGGCGGCTATGGCAATAAAACACGTCGCCGGGGTACGCCTCGCGACCCGGCGGACGCCGCATCAACAGCGACAACTGGCGGTAGGCCACGGCCTGCTTCGAGAGATCGTCGTAGACGATCAGGGCGTGCTGGCCGTTGTACATGAAGAACTCTGCCATGGCCGTGCCGGCGTAGGGGGCCACGTACTGCAAGGGCGCCGGGTCGCTCGCGCCCGACATGACCACGGTGGTGTAGTCCATGGCGCCGTGCTTGCGCAGGGCCTCGATCACGCCGGCCACGGTCGATTCCTTCTGGCCGATCGCGACGTAGAAGCACTTCACGCCGGAGTGCTTCTGATTGATGATCGCGTCGACGCCGATGGCCGTCTTTCCGGTCTTGCGGTCGCCGATGATCAGCTCGCGCTGGCCCCGGCCGATGGGCGTCATGGCATCGATGGCCTTGATGCCCGTCTGCAGCGCCTCGCGCACCGGTTGCCTCTCGGCCACGCCGGGGGCCAGGAACTCGACCGGCCGGCGCTCGCTGGTCACGATCGGCCCCTTGCCGTCGAGCGGATTGCCCAGCGGATCGACCACACGGCCGGTCACGGCGTCGCCCACCGGCACGCTGAGCAACTGGCCGGTGCTCTTGACCTCGTCTCCCTCGTCGATCGTGAGGTAGTCGCCCAGGATGATGACGCCGACCGAGTGCTCTTCGAGATTGAAGGCCAGGCCGGTGACGCCGTTGGGGAACTCGACCATCTCGCCTGACATCACGCCCGACAGGCCGTAGACGCGCGCGATGCCGTCGCCCACTTCCAGCACGCGTCCGAC
>DATLQY010000071.1:0-4836 GCA_035534975.1 Pirellulales bacterium | reverse complement strand
CAGGTAGAGCATCGTCGCGTGCATGTCGTTGATGTGCATTTTTTTGTCAACCGCCGCGGCGCCGTACTCGTCGGTGGCGCCATGTCGATAGCCCCCTTTGACTCCGCCGCCCGCCATCCACATCGAAAAGCCCTTGTTGTTGTGGTCGCGGCCGTCGCTTCCCTGGGCGGCCGGCGTGCGACCGAATTCGCCGCCCCAGACGACGAGCGTGTCTTTCAACATGCCGAGCCGCTTCAAGTCGGCCAAGAGCGCGGCGATCGGCTTGTCGATGGCCTGCGCGTTGGCTGCGTGCTGCGCCGTGAGGTTGGTGTGCTGGTCCCAATTGCCGAACCCCAGCTCGATGAACCGCACGCCCTTTTCGGCGAAACGCCGCGCCAGCAGGCACTGCCTTCCAAACCGGTCGGTCGCTTCCTCGTCGATCCCATAGTCCGCGAGCGTCTGCTTTTTTTCCGACGAAAGGTCCATCAGCTCGGGCACGGCCCCTTCCATGCGGAAGGCCAGTTCGTACGACTCGATCACCCCTTCCAGCTCCGGGTTGACCCGGTCGCGCTGGAGCTGCTCGCCATTGATCGCCGCCAGCAAGTCGAGTTGCTGACGCTGCAACTGGGCCGAGAGCTTCGAGTTTTCGATATTGGCGATCTGGCCGCGATTTCCGCCGCTCCCTTCGATCTTCGTTCCCTGGTACGCGGCGGGCAAGAACGCGCTGGCATAACTCTGCGTGCCTCCGGCGGGGTTGATCACGAGAAAGCCGGGCAGGTCGTGGTTCTCGGTCCCCAAGCCATACAGCACCCAGGCCCCCATCGAAGGCCGTATGAAGCGGAAATTGCCCGTGTGCAACATGATCGTCGCTTGCGGGTGGACCGCGGCGTCGGTGTGCATGCTGTTGAGCAGGCACAAGTCGTCGGCGTGTTTCGCCAGGTGGGGAAAGATCGACGGGAACCAGAGGCCGCTCTTGCCGCTCTTGGTGAACTTGTACGGCGATTTGAGGAGCCTCCTCGGTCCTTTGCCCAAATCGACCGTCTTGCCGTCGTCGGCTTGAAGCTTCGGTTTGTGATCGAACGTGTCGACTTGCGAGGGGGCGCCTTGCATGTAGAGAAAGATCACTCGCTTGGCCCGCGCCGGAAAGTGCGGTTCCTTGGGGGCCAGAGGACTGGGGCCGTCGGCCGCGGCCGCGCGCGTCATCAGGTCGGCCAGCGCCACGTAACCG
This sequence comes from Pirellulales bacterium, assembly GCA_035534975.1. Taxonomy (GTDB): domain Bacteria; phylum Planctomycetota; class Planctomycetia; order Pirellulales; family JAICIG01; genus DATKSN01. The sequence goes on along the minus strand of DATLQY010000071.1, from coordinate 3,629 downwards.
AAGCCGGTTGCCGTGGTCTTCAACCATTGTCGGCGCGAGGACGTTGGATCGCGGAAGGTATTCATGATCGTCTCAATACAAGTAGCGAAATTGGCCGGCACCGAACAAGACCTGGCAGACGCTGGCCCAGGCCGCGAGGTGCGCCGATTCCCGAAGGCCGGCCTCCTCAAGACTCTGGCGATAGTCCTTGATGAACTTCACGATCTTGGCCAACTCGGTCGGGCTCGGCGGCCTTCCCAAGGCGACGCGGAACGCCAGTTCGACCCGCTCGGCCTGTTTCAACTTTTCTCGCCCCAGCAAGCGCCGGGCCATCTGTTCGGCCTGGCGCGTCACGAACGGGTTGTTCATCAGGTACAGGGCCTGCGTCGGCACGTTCGTCACATCGCGCTGACCCACGACCAGGTTCGGGTCGGCCATGTCGAAGACTTGCAGCGAGTCGGGCACGTACCCCCGCACGATCGGCAGGTAAACGCTCCGCACGTTCATCGGGCGCATCGCGGCAATCCCCTTGGGCCCGAAGATCGTCTTGTTACTCAGGCTCATCACCTCGGAACCTTGGGGCCGCTCGAGGTTGATCCGCGCGCTTGCCGCGAGCATCGCATCGCGAATCTCCTCAGCGTCGAGCCTGCGGCGTTCCATCCGCCAATGGAACTTGTTCTCCGCGTCCTTCTCATAGTTCTCCGCGTCGTGCTCGCCGCCGAGCTGATAAACCCGGCTGAGCACGATCGAACGGATCAACCGCTTGATCGACCATTTGTCGTCCATGAACCCGACGGCTAGCGTGTCGAGCAATTCCGGATGGGTCGGCTCGTCGCCCAGCGCGCCGAAGTTGTCGACCGTATCGACGATCCCGCGTCGAACGAGGTGCGCCCAGACGCGATTGACGATCACGCGGGCAGTCATGGGATTGTCGGGGTTGGCAATCCAACGGGCCATCTGGAGCCGTCCGCTTTGGCGCGGCGGAATCACCGCCGTGTCATCTCGCTTCAGCACGCGCAGCACGCCGCGCGGGACTTCGGCGCCCTTGTTCTCCAATTCGTCGCGATCCAGCACGTGGCAGTTGACGGGCTGGTCTTCGTCACTGACCCCCATCACGAAGTAGCTGTACGGCGAGGGAATGCTTTCCAACTCGGCAAGCCGGTCTTCAAGCTGCTTGATCTCGTGGCGAAGCTCCTTTCGGTCCGACGGGGCCAGTACGGCCGACGCCATGTTGCCGCGCTTGCCTGGTGGCTGCTTTGTCCGTTTTGGACCCGGTGTGCGTTTCCGTTCCAATTCGTCAAGCTGGGCTTGCACCTTCGCGATTTCCTTTTCGCGTTCCCGCGCCTCTTTAGCCGCCTTCGGAGCGACTTCAGGCTCGTGCGACTTGTCGGCCAGGGTCTGCAACAGGCCGTCGTCGCCGTGTTTCGCGTCGGGCGCGATTCCCGAGTGCGTCCGCGTGCTGCGGAGGATGCCGGCCATCGCATAGTAATCGGCCGTGGGAATCGGATCGAACTTGTGATCGTGACAGCGGGCGCAGGCGATCGTCAAGCCAAGGAACGCTCGACCCGTCACGTCGATCTGGTCGTCGGCCTGGTCCATGCGGAACTGTTCGGGCTTCACCGAGTTCACTCCCTTGGGACCGATCGCCAGGAAACCCGTGGCGATCAGCAGTTGATCGCGCTGGGCGTCGTCATCCGCGGGCAGCAGATCGCCGGCCAACTGTTCGACGATGAAACGGTTGTACGGCTTACCCTCGTTGAACGCGTCGATCACGTAGTCGCGGTAGCGCCACGCGTAGCGATAGGGAAGGTTCCGGTCCTTGCCCGTCGATTCGCCGTAGCGCGCCACGTCGAGCCAGTGCCGGCCCCAACGCTCGCCGAATCGGGGCGAGGCCAACAACCGGTCGACGACGACGGCGAACGCCCGCGGCGACTCGTCGGCCAGAAAAGCATCGATCTCCTCGGGCGTCGGCGGAAGCCCTGTGAGATCGAAGGTCACACGCCGCAGGAGCGTCGAACGGTCGGCGTCGGTGACGGGCTTGAGCCCCTCCTTCTCCAGACGGGCAAGCACGAAATGGTCGATGTCACTGCGTGGCCATGCCGTGTCTTGCACTTGCGGGGCCGGACAAGCCTTCGGCGGCTGGAAGGACCAGAACCTGCGGGCTTCGGTCATGCCGATCTTGGTGCGGGGATTGGCGGCTTTTCCGGAGCGAGGATCGGGCGCTCCCATCTCGATCCAGCGCACGAAATCGTCGATGGTTTCGTCAGGCAGCTTCTCCTTCGGCGGCATCTCGAGGCTTTCGTAGCGGATGGCCTCGATAAGCAGGCTGTCGCCCGGTTTGCCGGGGACGATGACTTCGCCCGAATCGCCCCCTTTGCGAAGTCCTTCGCGTTTGTCGAGAACGAAATGCGCCTTGGCCTTGGCCGGATCGCCCGAATGGCACTCGTAACAGTGGTGTACCAACACGGGCCGGATTTTCTGCTCGAAGAAGTCGAGCTGTTCTTTCGGCAGGCGTTGTTGGGCACGGGGCGGCGCCGCGGCGGCCGTGCAGGTCACCAGGCAGAGCCACCCCAGCGACAAGAGAACAGGTCGGGCGACCATTGGAGCAACCCCTTGCGATCGAAACAGATCCGTTCAGCTAGATCGTAGCTTTCGAATGAGGGGCAGGCAAACGGACGCGGAACTTCTCATTCATGTCCCTTCGGAATGTGGCGGCGCCCACGGAGAACGACCGGCTCCAGCCCCGTAATCTCCCGATCGGCCGGGTAGTAAAGCCGCGGCATTTGGCCGTAACGAACGTGGTGCAAAACGGCGGGAGTCGGGCCGGGAGTGTCGAGAATCATGGCGGCGCGATAGAGGCCCGCATAACCGAGACGGTAGTTCATCGGGTTCTTGACCACCACGAATTTGGCCGAACGCGGGTCGAGGCCGACCGCGCGGTACTGCTCGTCGGCCCAGTCGTACGTGGCGTGGGTCGTGATCAGCACGCGGACCGGTCCGATCGCCAGCACCGCCGAGGGACCCATCTCGCCGAGATGCCCGTCCCAAATGCCGCCCGTATAACGAAAGCGGCCATCGCCCAGGTAGAGAACGTCGCCGGTGACGTCGATCGGCCGGCCCCAGCGCGGATCGAGATGGTGGCCGATCTCAAGCGTAAGCCGCGCGCCGACGTTGGCACGGTGGCACATGGCGGCGGCGACCGGATCGACGACGGGCACGAGCGCCGGCTCGGTGACCCTAGCATCCAAGAGCGCGCGGAGCGTGGCGATGCTGTCGCCCGCCGCGCCGCCACCGCAGCAATCGGCCGTTTCGACCAGGAGCACCGGGCCTCCTTCGACCTGCCGGCCGAGTTCGATCGCGTCGACCGGTGTGTACACAGGCGGGTCGAGTTCGAAGCGGCGCTCCCAAAACATCTGGGCGATCCGGCGGGCCAGCGTCACCGCGCAGTGCATGTCGCCGTCGGTAATGACCAGGCCGCCGCCGCCCATCTCCGGCAGATCGAGGTATGGATGAACCAGGAAGGCGCTGGTCGAGACCACGCCCTCGTGCCCTTCCAGCATCTTGGCGAAACGCATCACGTCGGCAAAGGGGCCGGGCCCTTCGGTATGGCCATTTACGCCGCCCACGAGCACGGGCACCTTGGCCATTGC
>DATLQY010000070.1:0-4598 GCA_035534975.1 Pirellulales bacterium | reverse complement strand
GAACCAATACATGCTGAAGATCAAAGTCAGCGACGAGGACATTGCAGCCCTCAAACTCACACGCCATGCCTTCCACGGCGAATGGAACTATACGCTGAAACCACGATAACAAAATTGTACAAGTTATTTCTGCGCAGGCCCTAAGTCGAGCAATAGTCGTGATTTGTTCGCTCATAACAATCTTGTCCTTGAAACCCGCAGGCAATTTCTCGCCGGTCTGGTTTTATCTTGTCGGAATTTACCGAAAGTGCCAACCCGGATAGAATGACGCACTCTTTTCCTCGTGTCAAGGAAGAACGTCTCGCTCTGCCACCGCTGAACTTACTGGAATAGGTGGGCAGGGCTCGCTCATCCGCGAGTCCGCGTCACCGAGTCCGACCTTGACCGGCAGGTGCTGGAAGTGTTCGACAAGATGCGGATTGAGGACGAAGAAGTGCGGGACTGGTTCCGCCTTGTGCTCGCGTCGCAGAGGCGGGACGCTCAGGAATCGTCTTTTTGAACTGCCGCCTCGATGACACAACCCTCGTCCCCACAATGAGAAAGCCCTTCGACGCTGTCGCCGAAGGGCTCTTCTCGAACTTAAGTCGGGGCGACAGGATTTGAACCTGCGACCTCTTGACCCCCAGTCAAGCGCGCTAGCCAGGCTGCGCCACGCCCCGCTGCGACACACGCCGCTTGCGCGCCGCGGTCCATCGGACATCCGCAGTATGGCAGATTCAGTCGCCGCTTTCAACGGCCGCCCGCGTATCCGACCGGTGATAGCAGCGGGGCTTCCGATTCGTCGTCCGCGGCGGGCAGGTAGGCGGTGAACTGCGTGCCCTTCGAAACGACACTCTCGACCTTGATCTCGCCCCCGTGGGCCTCCACGATCGACCGGCAGATACTTAGTCCCAGGCCGTTTCCACAGGTGGGGTCTTCGCGGTGCCGCGACTTGTCTCCGCGGTAAAAGCGGTCGAAGATGTGTGGCAAATCGTCGGCGTTGATGCCACCGCCGGTGTCCGAGACGCGCAGCACGACCCGGTGCCCGCTGTCACCCGGAGCGCCGAAACCGGCGTCGTGCCCCAACTCCACCAGCACTCGTCCGCCGGGGGCCGTGAATTTGAGGCTGTTGTCAATCAGGTTGTTGATGACCTGTCGCAGACGGCTCGCCTCGCCCAGCACCGCGGCCGGTCCGCAGGAGCGCGACGACAGCTCGATCCCCCGCTCCTCGGCCGCGCCTCGGAACATGTCGAGCGAAGTTGCCACCAGGTGGTCGAGCCGCACGACGTCGCGCTCGACGCGGAGACCGCCCGCGTCGCTCTCGGCCAACAGCAACAACTGGTTTACCAACACGCTCAAGCGACAGCACTCCTCGACGATCTCATACAACAAGTTCTTGTAGTCCTCGGTCGAACGGTCGGTGTTGAGCGCGACTTCGACCGAGCTCTGAATGGCCGCCAGCGGAGAACGCAGTTCGTGCGCGGCGTTGGCGACGAACTCGCGGTTGCGGGCCAGGTAGTCGGCGATCTTGTCGAGGAACTGATTGATCGTGTGCGAAAGCTGGTCGAGCTGGTCGCCCGTCCGGCGAATCGGCAGGCGCTCCTCCATGTGGCTCGGACGGAGCCGCGCGGCGGTATGGATGATCCGGGCCAGGGGGTGGGTGGCGCGGCCCGCCAACCAATATCCGCCCATAGGTGCCAAGAACAGGACCGCGGCGCCGGCGATCATGACCAGGCGGGTCAGGGTTGCTACGTCCTCCTCGACGTTTTGAATTGAAACGCCGACTCGCACCGTGTAGGCCGGCAAGCCCGGCTTGTCGAGAGTGAGCTCCGCCTCGCGGTACGGTCCGCCGACCCAAAGATTGTGGCGCGCGTCGCTCGAAGTCGCGGGCTTCTCGAGGGGCGTGCTACTGGTCGAACGCACCACGGCGCCGTCGGGACCGATGAGTTGCACGAACAGCTTCTCGTGGACGTGCGCGTCGGCCTTGCGGTCGATGCCGTTGAACACGGGCTCCAGGTTGGGGTACGATGCGACGATCGACTGGGAGATCTCCTCGGCGTCTTCCTCCAGGAGTTGGTCGGTCTCGTGCAGCAACGTATGGCGCAGCCCCTCGCGAATGCCCACCAGTGCCGCGCCGACGGTGAGCAGCACGACCGCCGTGTTCCAGGCGGTGAGCCGGAACCGCAACGAGCGAAAGACGCCGCTAAGTTGCTCGAATCGCATAGCCGCGTCCTCGCACGGTCTCGATCAGCGAGTTGAGTTGTGGAACTTACGATCCAGTCTACCACGCAGACCGTTAATATACACGTCGGTCACGTCCAAACAGGGGAGCTCGGCCGCACGGACTGGCGAACGCTTAGATCGCAAATCGGTTGCCGTTCGGGGGTTTGTGGATGTCGGTGATCATCTGGCCTGAGTTGAAGACGGTGACGGTTCCCGTCGACTGCGAGACGACGATCACCACGGCGGCCGTCGAGGCGGTTATGGCCGCGGCGGCCGCGTGGCGCGTACCGAGTCCCTGTGGCAGATGAGGCGGCGGTGCCGTTGGCAGCAGTTGGCTGCCGGCCGAAAGCACTACGCCGTCGCCCCGCACGATGAACGCGCCGTCGATGGCGGCGAACTCCTTGATCGTGTCCTCCACTTCCGGGTCCAGGATGTTCCGCTCGGACTCTGGGTAGCCGTGGAATTTCGTAAGGGCCGACGCCGCCCGGCCAGATAGGCGGCGGCTGGCGGCGTCCAACGCGGCGCGCTAGAATAGCCGGACGAAAGGGAGATCGGATGTTTCGAATACATGGTTCGGACGACGCGCCGGTCGCCCCGGTTGCCGGACCGGTGATTCTGCTGACAGTGCTCGTGGCCTTGGGTGTCAACATCGTCGTGCTCGTACTCGAGAGCATTGAATACCGGTTTCTAGGCTCGTCGTTCGAGGAGCCAGGGCACTCCGCGTCGAGTGCGATCGGTGCCTTGCGACGAGCCGTTGGCTTCCAAATCGCCCTGTCGTTGGTAATCGCCCTGGCACTCGCAGCGTGTGCGGCGGCAGTGGCGCGGTTTCGCCGGCGGTACGTCGCAGCCCAGCAGACGCTCCGCCGGGTCAAGATGTTGGCCCACGACATCCTGGCCAGCATGGACAAGGGCGTCATCACCATTGACGATCAAGGCTCCGTGACGAGTATCAACAGCGCGGCCATCAGGTTGCTCGGCGTCGATTTCGAATGCGTGGGTGAATCCCTCGCGCAGATATCGCGAGAAGAACTCCCGCTGGTCGAGCTCGCGCGAGAGCTTCGCGACGGCCAGACACCGATCCTTGATCGCGAGTTTGCGATTGCGCGAGAGGGGAGATGCCTTCGGTATCGGGCCGACGCGCAGTTTCTCAAGGATATCGACGGGTTTACGCTGGGGGCTGTGCTGTCATTGCGTGACGTCACCGAGCGAGCCCTGATGGAGGAGCGAATGACTCGCATGGAACGCTTCATCAGCTTGGGTTCACTGGCGTCGGGTTTGCACCACGAGATCAAGAACCCCCTGACGGCCCTAAGCCTCCACGTGCAGCTATTGGACGAGCAACTGCATCACGATTCACCGAGCGGATCGATCGATGAATTGCTTGGCGTCCTCAAAACCGAAATTCACCGTCTCAACGGGGTCCTCGAAAGCTTTCGCAACTTTGCCAACCTGCAACGACTTTCGATCCAGCCCACGGACGTTCTGGAAGTCTTGGAAAACGCAATTCGCCTGATTCGACCCCAAGCGACTGAGCAACGGGTACAGATCGCATTGCTCCATCCGGCGGCTGACTTGCCGCGGGCGCCGCTTGACGCTCACAAGTTCGAACAAGCCATACTGAACTTGCTGATCAACGGGCTGGAGGCCATGCCCGAAGGGGGGCTACTGGCGGTTGGCATCGCCACGCAAAATGGTTCCCTTATAGTCACGGTCACGGATACGGGACCCGGTATTTCACCCGAATTGCGGCCAAGCCTCTTCAAACCGTATTTTTCCACCAAGAGCAAGGGCACCGGCATGGGATTGGCTCTGTCAGAGAAGCTAATCGGTCAACATGGAGGTCACATCGACTATGAGACCGGAAGAGGGGGAACGAAATTTCAAATCACCCTGCCCATGCAAACGGACGACCATCAATGAGCAACGGCGTTTTCCGTATCTTGATCGTCGACGACGAACCGAACATCCGCGCGGGCCTGACGAAGGGGCTTGCGGGCGTGGCCGACGAGATCTTCACCGCCACAAACGTCGACGAAGCCATTTGCCTCTTCCGAAGGCAACACCATCAGCTCGTGATTACGGACCTGAGAATGCCGGGGCCCCTCTGCGGAATCGACCTGGTGCGCGAAATCAAGGATGAGCGTCCCGCGACGCTGGTACTCGTGATTACCGCCCATGGCAGTATCGACACGGCGGTGGAAGCGATGCGCGCGGGGGCCCATGACTACATCACGAAACCGGTTGATTTGAACATGTTGCGATTGCAGGTGCGCAATGCCATGGCACACTACCAGCTCGTCGAGGAAAACCGTGACCTGCGAGAACGGCTGGCATCCGCGGGCGAATTTCCGGAGATCATCGGACGAAGCGCTGCGGTGCAAGACGTATTTCAACGT
>DATLQY010000069.1:0-10149 GCA_035534975.1 Pirellulales bacterium | reverse complement strand
CCGTTACCATTCGCTGGTGGTCGACGAATCGTCGTTGCCGGCCTGCTTGCGAGTGTCGGCGCGAACGGCCGACGGCGTGGTGATGGGTTTGAAGCACCGGCAGTTTCCCGTGCTCGGCGTACAGTTTCATCCCGAATCGATCCTGACCGACGCGGGATACGCGATTCTGGCAAATTTCCTGCGGTTGGCCGGCCTGCCATTGCCCGACGAAATGCCCACGTTCGGCGACGAGCGGAACGAGCCTGTGATGGCCGAGCGACTGCCCAAGGCGCCAGTGACGTTTTGAGGAATGTCATTTGTCAGTTGTCATTTGTCATTTGTCATTTGTCATTTGTTGAAGAACTCGACGGCAAGCTCTCAATCGGATAACCGAAGACCGAAGACCGAAGATCAATGACAAATGACCAATCCCCATGATCCTCGAATCCCTCGTCACCACGCTGAATGACGACTCCAGCCTGCACGTCGCGCCGATGGGACCGCGGGTCGAGCCCGACATGCGCCGGATCGTGCTGCGCCCGTTTCAGACGGCGACGACGTTTCACAATCTGAAACACCGCGGTCAGGGCGTGATGCACGTGACCGACGACGTCGAGCTGTTGGCACGCGCGGCCGTGGGTCGGGTCGATCCGCCTCCCGAAACGCTGCCGGCCGCGTCGGTCGAAGGACGCATTCTGTCGGGCGCCTGCCGTTGGTACGCCTTCCGCGTCGTATCGCTCGACGACAGCCACGAGCGTGCCACGATCGTGGCCGACGTCGTCGACTGGGGCGCGATCCGCGACTTCTTCGGCTTCAACCGGGCGAAACACGCGGTGGTCGAAGCGGCCATCCTGGCCACGCGCACCCGGATCTTGCCGGCCGACGAAATCCGCGCCGACTTCCGACGCCTGGCAAAACTGGTGGAAAAAACCGGCGGTCCCCAGGAACACCGCGCGTTCGAGTTCCTGAGGTCGTACGTCGACGCCCAGATCGGTGAGGTGACCACGTGACCGCGCGCTCCGTTCATGTGGTGGCGCCCAGCCGCCTGCATTTTGGGATGCTGTCGTTCGGGCAACCGATCGTTCGGCAGTTCGGCGGCGCCGGAGCCATGATCGACGCGCCCGGTTTGCGGCTGTCGATCGAGGCGTCCGACCGCTTCAGCTCGGAAGGGCCACTTTGCGGCCGCGTTTCGGAATTCGTCGCAGTGCTGCGGCGCCGCAGCGCCTGGCTGCCGCGCGAACCGCAGTGCCGCATTGAGGTCACGTCGGCCCCGCGTCAGCACGTTGGACTGGGAAGCGGCACGCAATTGGGAATGGCGGTGGCCATCGGCTTGAACGCGTTTTTCGAAGGGCCCCTGCGTACCGCCACCGAATTCGCGAGCGCGGTCGGCCGCGGTCGGCGATCGGCGATCGGCGTCCACGGGGCGCTCGAAGGCGGGCTGTTGGTCGAAGCCGGGAAGCACACCCACGAAGAAATCTCGCCGCTCGTCAGCCGTGTCGAGCTTCCCTCGGCATGGCGCTTCGTGCTGCTTACGTTCCACGGCGAGCAGGGGCTTTCGGGCGCGGCCGAAGAAGGGGCGTTCGACCGCCTGCCGCCCGTACCGCGGGCGACCACCGCGGAGCTTGCGCGCACGCTGCTCGTCGAACTGCTGCCCGCCGCGGTCGACGGCGACTTCGAGCGCTTCGGCGACAGCCTCTATCGTTTTGGCCGTGTTGCCGGCGAGTGCTTCGCCGCGCAGCAAGGAGGCGCGTTCGCCGGGCCGCGATCGTCGCGGCTGGTCGAGCGTTTACGGGCGTCGGGTGTTCGCGGAGTGGGGCAAACATCCTGGGGGCCGACTCTTTTCGCCTTGACGAGCAGTTTGACGGAAGCCGAACGCCTCATCGACAGTCTCCGCCACGAAGATTTCTCGGCCGGGATCGAATGGATGATTGCGGCCCCCAACGCGTGTGGTACGCGAACCACATTGTCGACGACTTGACGCCTTGCGGATCGGGATCGCCACACCCCCCAGGTAGGGTGTCTTGAAAAAGAACCTTTCTTTGGAATTTTCCAATTGCTTGATAACGTAAAAGATGATGAAATCAACTAAATCATGCTAGGCGACGTCGGTCCGCGACGGATTGTGCGACGCGCGCTGGTTCGCAGGAGGGAACCGGTCGGGGCACGGCGGAAGAGGCATCCATCCGTAGATCCTAGTTTGTGCCGCACAAACACGGGAGCGTGCGATGTCGATTCGGTTCAATTGCCCCAATGGGCATGAGATGAACGTGAAGGACAAGTACGCCGGCCTGACCGGCCTTTGTCCCCACTGTCAAGCGAAGGTGCTGGTGCCGATTCCCGCCGGCAAGCTGACCGAAGCCGACGTCGTCGACATGCTGGGTCCACCGCCCGGCCCCGATCCCGACGATTTGCCCGTCCACCAGGATCCACGGCACCAATCGTCGCACGCGATCGACCAGACGGTTACGTCGGGCATTAGTCTCAAGGGCGTGTCGCCGCTCAACCGAGGCATGAAAACCTGCCCCAAGTGCAAGCGCGATGTCCGCGCGGCTTATGACATCTGCCCGCACTGTCGGACTTACTTCACCGACGTATCGGAAATCAGCCGGCGTATGGCCGCGTCCTGTAAGCAATGCGGCGCAGAGTACGCGCACCACGAAATCATCATCTGGTGCAAGAACTGCGGCGCGGACCTGCGGCAGCAATCTTAGACGCCAGGGTTCTGTAGGGAACGCCCTCTCCCGGCGCGCCGGGATTCTGGGAAGCAGGCGCGATGTCGTCTGGCAGCACACTCCAACGCCACGGAGGGCGTTCCCTACGGAATCTCCCCTTCCGCCCGCAGCAGCCGCAGCGTCTGTCGAAACGCATTGACGGTAATTTCCAAGTCCTCCGGCCCGTGTACGGCGGATGTCGGACCGCCCAGCCACGAAAAAATCTCGACGCCGTGCAGCAGCATACCCAGCCGCAGCTTGGTGGAGAGCGAGCTCGGCACGGCGGTTTTGAGCACGCGATAGTCGCAACGGCCGGCTTCGATGTCTGCGGCGGTGATCGACAGGTGTTTGGGGTTCGTGAAGATGTGAAACCCCGAGAACGTGCCGTAAACGGCCCATGGGACGCGTTCGTCGCGTAGCACGCGAGCAAGTTCCTCGCGGAGCCGCGCGGCATAATCGCTGGCCCGCTGGCAGACGTCGGAGTCGGCGACGATCCCGAGCGTCGCCACGCCGGCGGCGGCCGAGATGGGGTTGGCGTTGAACGTACCCTGGTGTGGCACCTTTTCGCGACCGGAGGCGGCGGCGGCCTCCGGATCGAGAGCGTCGAGGATGTCCTTGCGCCCCACGACGGCACCGCCGGGAAACCCCCCGGCAAGGATCTTGGCCAGAGTAGTCAGGTCAGGGCGAATGCCGTAGACGCCCTGCGCCCCGCCCGGCGAACAGCGGAATCCGCTGATGACCTCGTCGAAGATCAACAACACGCCGCGCTCGGCGGTCAGCTCCCGCAATGCGACGAGAAACTCCTTGAGCACGGGCACCTGCCCCCAGCTTGCGCCGGTCGGCTCGATGATCACGGCGGCGATGTCGCCGTGCCGGTCGAGCAAGTCGCGGGTGGCCGCCACGTCGCCGGGGGGGGCCAGGACGACCTGCCGCGCCACGTCGTCGAGCACGCCGGGTGTCGGCGTTCCGTCGAAGTGCGAGCTGACGCCGAAAGCCGCGTGGTCGTGCCAGCCGTGAAAGTGCCCCTGGAACCGCATCACCTTCGGCGCGCCGGTGAACGCCCGCGCCAGCCGCAGGGCCATCATCGTGGCCTCGGTACCCGAACTGGTGAACCGCACGCGTTCGGCCGATGGGAGCAATTGCCGCACCATTTCGCCCCAACGCACTTCGAGTTCATGGCTGGAGCCGTAATGAGTGCCTAGGCGAAGTTGCGGTTCGACGGCCGCGACCACCGCCGGATGGTTGTGCCCCAGCAACAGCGCCCCGTGGCCGCCCATGTAGTCGACGTATTCATGGCCGTCGACGTCCCATTTGCGCGAGCCTGCGGCGCGTTCGACGTAAATCGGGTAGGGCTGCAGCATCCGGCCATCGTGGGTCACGCCGCCGGGAAAGACGTCCGCCGCGCGTTCGGCGAGCTTCGCCGAATTGGGCGTGCGGCGGCGGTACGCGGCGACGATCGGAGAGTCGGCGAAGTTCACGCGAGGTTCACCTTGGTCTGTTGGAGTGCATGAATCGTGTGCTTCTCAAGTTTAACGGCTTGCACCATGCCCTGCCAGTACCTTGCGGCGACGGTCGCGGCATTACGCCACTCCTCCGGTTACGCCCGCGTGAAGTATATTGTCCCCTCTTCTTGGTATTTCGGTTCCCGGCGCATTTTTCGGTCAGGTTTCGAGGTCGACGCGCCTCTTTATGATGGACAGTGGGAGAAACCAAAGCTTGGAATCGGATGGCGAGCTGGTCAATCAGGTGCTCTCGGGACGTACCATGGCCTACACCGAATTGGTGCGGCGGTACGAGACGGCGGCGCGCGCCATCGCGTTGGGAGTGCTCGGCGACCGGCATGAAGCCGAGGACGTATCGCAGGAGGCTTTCGTGCAGGCCTATCGTAAGCTCGACCGGCCCGATCAAGTACCGGCATATTTTCATTCGGGTCGATCGCGCTGAACGATTTCACCGGCGGTGGTCATTATTCATGTCGGAGGATCCTCAGCGGCGGATTGGCTGGGACTCGCCGACGTTGCGAATGAAGTCCAGCGTCGCTGACCGACGTTCCATCCAAGTTCCCTCCGTGGCCAACGCCCGTTTTCAACCCGATTGAATGAACCCCCGTCAAGCACGCGTTGAATCTCATTGGCAAGAGCACCAATGCCTGACAGTTCGCCCGTTCTGAACCAAATCGGTTGCGGCGCGACGTTTCGGTCAGCCAGGACTTGTTAGACCACGAACGAATGAAATTCGGGTTCGACCCAGCGAAGGTCATGTCACGCCAGCAGTTCACTGCGCAACTGCCCTGTGCCGCCAATCGAGAAGGGCCGACCGAAGCGGTCGTGTATTTCGGCGCGCGGGTCGATGCCCAGCAGGTGGAAGAGGGTTGCGACGACGTCCTTGGGGGAAAACGGTGTCTCGACAACCTCAGCGGCGATACGGTCGGTGCGGCCGACGACGCGGCCCGATGCGAAGCCGCCGCCGGTGAAGAGAGCGGAATAGGCGCGCGACCAGTGGTCGCGGCCGCCGCCGGCCACGGGTTGAATCCTCGGCGTTCGGCCGTGCTCGCTCAGCACAACCACGGCCGTCTCGTCGAGCATACCGCGCGCGTCGAGGTCGGTCAGCAGCGACGAGAAGGCGCGATCGAACCCCGGTCCGAGCTCGTCGCCAAGACGCGAATTCATGTAAACGTGCGTGTCCCAGCCCGTGTTGACTAGGCCGTATTCGTCCCAACAAACGGTGATGAACTTGCCGCCGGCTTCGAGAAGCCGGCGCGCGGCCAGGCACGACTGGCCGAAGAGCGTCATGCCGTACTGTTCGCGCAGCCTGGACGGTTCACTTTGGACGTCGAGAGCGTCGCGCATTTTACCGGAAGTCAATACCGAGAAGGCGAGCGCGCGATGGCGATCGTACGACTGGTGGCCGGCATGGTCATCGAAGCTACGGCGGGCGGCATCAAGCTGTTCCATCAGCAAGGCCCGGCCATGGAGCCGATCGATCGTCATACCCTCCGCCGGGGGCAAGAACTCGAAGCGGTCGGTCGGTAGAACCCCGAGATACGGATCGGCGACCATCATTGTCGGCACCTCGGGCGCTCCCGAATCGCGGAACACCTCGCGAGTTCCTCGGGCCCGAAACTCGGACCAGATCGTGTCGTAAGCAGACCCGAGAAATCCGCCGTAGGGTCCAGGCTTCAGGCGACGTCGGGAGCCGAGTGGAAATGGCAGGCCAAAGTTTCTCGGGACTTGCGGCGGCGTGCGGTTGGCCTGCTCGGCGAGATAGTCAACCACGGCGCCTACGAAAGGCCAATGGCGTGGATCGCGCGGATTGTCATCCAGCGGAAAGTCGGGAGTATCCACCGCGGTCATTGCGAAAGCCGTGCTGTGAACCGGATGCGGGTGGGTGAGCGAGCGCAGAATCGTCACGCGGTTGGCCAGGCGAGCGGTCCGGGGCAGTATCTCGCCGAGGCGAATGCCCGGAACGGTCGTTGGGATGGAGCCAAAGCTGCCGCGGATTTCCGCGGGCGCGTCAGGCTTCGGATCCAGCGTGTCAATTTGGCTGGGCGAGCCCCACAGGTAAAGCAACAGGCAACGCTTCGACTTTCCGAATCCGGCTGGCGCCGCCACTGGGGCGCCCGACGTGCTGGCTTCCGCCGAGCCGGCGAGCGACAACCCAAGCGGTGCAAGTGCCCCGACGTGCATGAAATCACGTCGTGACAGCCCGTCACAAAAAAGCTTGTTCGATCCGAGAATGCGAAGCAAGATGACCCCGCAGGTGGTGAAGGAGTGATAGTCTAACGGTCATCGATGTTGAAAGCAAACGTCTTGGCGTTCCAGTACAGCCGGCCAAGGGCAGCGGCGCGATTTGGCGACTGGGGCGATCGCGGTTATTCTTAAACAGCATTGCTCATTCGCAAACTCCCAAGCTGAGGCCTTCATCATGCTCGTACGACTCAATGTCCTTGCGATCGTCTTCTGTATGGCGACGCATGCGCGTGCCCTTGCCGCCGACCCGCCGGCCGAGGACGCCATCACCATCGTCCGCGACATTTCCTATCGCGAGGGAGTGAGTAAGAATTGGCGGATCGACCTGGCCATGCCGAAAGGTCTGACCGGCAAGCCGCGGCCGGGAATCGTGGTCGTTCACGGCGGCGGATGGCTCGAAGGTGACAAGTCGAGCTTCGTCTTGGAAGACCGCAGAGCGCCGGCGAACATCGTCGACTTCGCGAAGCTGGGCTTCGTCTCCATGACGATCAATTATCGCCTCTCGGCGGAGGCGCCGTTTCCCGCGGCCCTCGAGGATTGCAAATGTGCCGTGCGCTGGCTGCGGGCGCATGCCAAAGAGTACAACCTCGACCGCGAGCACATCGGCGCCTGGGGCAATTCGGCCGGTGGTCACCTGGCGCTCTTGCTCGCAATGGTCGGCCGTGACGCGGGACTGGAGGGAGACGGACCGTACCAAAACGAGTCGAGCCTCGTGCAGGCCGCGGTCAGCGATAGCGGTCCGATCGACCTGGTCCATCAGTTTCGCGAGAGCCAGGTCGCCGAAGTGGTCAAGCGGTTTCTGGGCGGTCCTCCCGAGGGCGAGCGGGTCTCGGCCTACAAAAAGGCCTCGCCCAACAATTACGTCCGACGCGACACGCCGCCGTTGCTGTTGATCTACGGCGTCTCCGACCTCCAAATTCCCATTGTGACGGCCGACAAGTTCGTGTTAGCGCTGGGCAAAGCGGGCGCGGACGACATAACGTACCACAGGCTGGCGTACGTCGACCATTGCCCGCATTCGCTGGTCGCCATCCCCGAGATGCAGAAAGTCGTGGATGATTTTTTCGTGCGCACGCTGATGCACCCGGAAACAGCCAAAGAGGTCAGGCGGTGGAAGAGGTAGTCAATCGACCGCCATTCACCCTCCCTTCGACCGGGCGCCGCGGGGGAGGATTGGGACGCGGAGCGTCCGCAGAGTCGTTCCCACGCGGAGCGTGGGAACAAGTGGACCGCGGTTAAGTCATTCACCCACCGCCGGGCGTTTCGTGGGAATCGCTTCGATCCAGTCGTGAATCAGCTTGACCGCTTCGTCGTCGACGACCGAAGAGGCGACATGGGGCATCCGGCCCAGGCCAAGCTTCGTCATTCGATGGAGGATCATCGACCGAGCGGGATCGCCGGGCGTCAGCAGCCTCGCGTCGGCGATGCCAAAACTACCGTGGCTGGGCCGCACTCCGACGACGCCCATCGCGTCCAGATCGAGCGTCGCGAGCAATTGGAAGTCGGCATTGCCCCCGCCCCACTTCATGTGGCAGTGCGAACAATTGGCGTGCAAATAGCTACGAGCGCGCGCGTCGAGCTCCTGCTTCCGTTCGGCGTAGTCGGCCAGCTTGGGTAACTTCTCCGCCGGCTTGGGCAGCGGCCCGTTGAAAATGCCCAGGTGCTCGAACGTCGCGAGCTGATTGGCCACCGCCGCGCCGTAGTCGTGGTCCTTGTTCAGTTGCAGCGTGTTCAGTCCCAGC
Source organism: Pirellulales bacterium (assembly GCA_035534975.1). Taxonomy (GTDB): domain Bacteria; phylum Planctomycetota; class Planctomycetia; order Pirellulales; family JAICIG01; genus DATKSN01. Next base: position 1,968 of record DATLQY010000069.1, on the reverse strand, counting down.
ACGTACTTGGCCGGCATCGTGTGGCACAACGTACACTCGGCACGGCTGGGAAAGTGCCAGGTTTGCTCGCGCCGGCCGTCGGGCGCCGCCGGGTCGGCGATCGTGTAGGTGCGATCCGCGCCGCCGGCTTCCAACAACTCGGCGTCGGTTTGCTCGTCGTTCCAGAGGTACGTATAGCCGCGCCAATACTGGTCGCCCACTTCCTCGCTGCCGGCCAGTTGCTCGAAGTGTAGAATGCGGGTTTCCAGCCTGCGGCGACTGGCGGGATTGCCTCGCTCCATTTCCAGCGAAAAGGTCTTCACCGCGACCGTGCCGTCGGGAAACCGCCATCCGCGCGGTGCCCCCGGGGCGGGCTGCGGGTACTCGATGTCGTCGAACACGATCTGGGACTCGCCCGGCAAGGCCAGGAACCGTTCCTTGTGCGCATGGTCCGACCAGAGCGGCGCGTTCACCGAATAAGGGACCACGCCCGGTGCCGGCTCATGGCGCTTGGTCGAAGCGAACAAGCCGGTCTGGCTCAGTTTGCGCGGGAAGTCGGGCGCCGATTGTCGCGGCGGGGCCGGCTCGAGCTCGTAGATCATGCCCTGGACGAAATCGAGCAAGTAGATCTCGCCCGCGCGGTCTTCGCCGAAATCGACGATCCGCAGGGGCGTATCGACCAGTTCCTGTTGCCAGGTCACCTTATTTCCGTCGTAACGCAAGGCCCAAACGCGCCCCGTGTCGTAATCGCCGTAGACATAAGCGCCGTACAGCTCCGGCAGCCGCCGGCCACGATAGACGAAGCCGCCGGTGAGCGAACGAAAGGCCGCATGGTGGTGCTCGGCCACGGGATCGAGGATCGGAGTCGGTCCCACCGGGCGTTCGGGCCGGAAAGGATGTGCCGCTTCGCGGACGCTCCAGCCGTAGTTGCCGCCGCGCTCGATATGCAGCACCGATTCCCACAGGTCCTGGCCCACCTCGCCCCCCCACAGGTCTCCGGTCTCGCGGTCGAAGCTCATCTTCCAAACCTGCCGCAGTCCGTAGGCCCAGATTTCCCAACGCGCGTCCTTGACATTGACGAACGGGTTGTCGGCGGGAATGCCGTAATGCTTGCCCGCGTCCGGGTGATCCACGTCGATCCGTAGGACCGCCGCCAGCAAATCACTCAGGTCCTGGCCGGTTTGGCGTTCGTCGGCGATACCGCTGCCGTCGCCGGTGGCGATGTAAAGGTAGCCATCGGGGCCGAACTTGAGGCAACCACCGTTGTGTCCGCCGGACGGCCATTCGATGATGATCTGCTCCGAGTCCACCTCGCAGCGCAGGGAATTATCGGCATCGGCTTGAAAACGTGATACGCGGGTACCGCGCTCTTCCGGCTCCTGGGGATCGATAACGTAGGTCACATAGACGTAGCGGTTTTCCTTGAAATTCGGATGAAACGCCAGGCCGTAGATGGTCCGCTTCAAGTCGAGGAACAGCTCCCGTTCGTCGGCTGCCGGATCGATGGCAAACGAGTAAATCGCGCCCGGCCGTTCGGCCACGAACATCCTGTCTCCCAGCGGGCCGGCGACCAGGGCTAGGGGTTCATAAAACTTGAGTTTTGCGAAAGCGGGCCGAATGCGATAGGGGGCCGGCGGATCGGGCGAACCGCGCACCTTCGACGTGGTCCACGGCACCCGTTTTTCCAGTCCATAAGGCCGGCGCGCGGGAGCTTCCGCCCACAAGTCGGAAACCAACGCCAAGAACAAACCTGGCCAGGCGGCCAGCCGCAGCACCGCATGGCTCATTTACGCAGTTCCTCCCGTGGTCCGTTCAGCCAGCCTCTGAAGTATATCCCGAAGGGACCGCCGTCTCCAGACCGTTGCGGATTCCGCCCAAGTGGATTGAAAATCCAGTGACGCAGGGCGTGGTCCAACAAGCCTCACGCGAATCCAAAATAACTTTGGCCGTTTTTCATCGTCACCATCGTCACGCATCGTCACTCCCCTG
>DATLQY010000068.1:0-2062 GCA_035534975.1 Pirellulales bacterium | reverse complement strand
TGTCATCCTTCGCGCTGGCGCCTCGAACAACGTTATCGGAGGGGGTTTCGTGGGCGCAGGAAACGTGGTTTCGGGCAACGCTCAGAGCGGAATTGCCCTGTTCGACGCGGGGACCTCCGGAAACCTCGTCGCGGGTAACTTCATCGGCACCGGCGCCGCCGGCGCCGTGTCGCTGCCTAATGTCAATGGAATCGACATTGCCTCGGGGGCGACGGGCAACACCGTTGGCGGAACAAGCGCCGGCACCGCAAACGTCATTTCAGGGAACTCGCTTGACGGTCTCCTTCTCGAATCATCGGGCAACCTGGTCGAAGGGAACCTGATTGGAACGGCGGCGGATGGCTCGACGTCGCTGGGCAATGGATCGCACGGCGTCTTCCTTACGGCCGGCGCCGGCGGCAACACGATCGGCGTGAGCGGCGCGGGCGCCGGTAACGTGATTGCCTTCAATGGCGGAAATGGAATCTTGGTCGGTACCGATGCCGCGCAAGGCATCACGTCGGCCGCTGGGGTGGGCAACGCCATCCTTTCCAACTCGATCTACGCCAATGGGCTCATCGGCATTGACCTGGGACCTGACGACGGCGTCACTCCCAACGGCTCCCTCGGATACCCCGCCGAGAATAACGCCTACCAGCCCTTCCCCGTGATCGACGCCGTTTTGCAGGCCGGCATGGGACTCGAGGTACGTGGAAGCTATTCCGATCCCCAAGAGCCGAACACGGCCATTACGCTGCAATTCTTCGCGACTCCGACGGGCGATCCATCGGGGCATGGCCAGGGCCAACGCGTTCTAGGAAGCGCGACCATCACACCCGACGGATCGGGCAACGCGTCGTTCGACGTGACGTTGCCCGTCAGCGTCGCCCTCGGCCAGTACGTGACGGCGACGGCCACGGCGCCCGCGTCAGGCACTTCCGAGTTTTCCGCATGGGTCGTCGTGCCGCCGACACCACACCAAGAATACGTCATCGCGGTGTACGACGACGTGCTCGCCCGCGCCCCCGACGCTGGCGGCCTGACCTATTGGTCCGGGCTGCTGGACTCGGGCGCCGCGGTCGGCAGCGTCGCCGCGGCGATCGCGCAGAGCGACGAGTACTACGCCAACTTCGTCATCAGGCCCGCCTACTTGAATCTGCTGGGCCGAGCGGCCGACGCGGCGGGTGTGAAGTTCTGGACCGCCCAAATGGATGGCACCACCGGCAACGTCACCGATCAGGAGCTTGAGGCCGATCTGGTTTCCGCCGGCGGGCAAACCGGCGAGTTCTACACGAACGCCGGCGGGACGAACAGTGCTTGGATCGACGCGGTTTACAAGTTGCTCTTGGGCCGCGCGCCCGACGTCGGCGGTGAAAGCTACTGGAACAGCCGGTTGGACGCCGGCTCGACGCTGAACCAGGTGGCCCAAGGCATCGCGGGCAGCCAGGAGAACGATACGCAACTCATCAACGACGACTACTTTCACTACCTCGGCCGCGCGGCCGACGCCGGAGGGCTTACCTACTGGCTCAGTCAATTCGCCGACGGCGCGACGAACGAAGACGTCATCACGGGCTTCACCGGCTCCGCGGAGTATTACGAGGAGCACACGAGTTGACGCGGGTGGGCGGTGTTGAACCGGTTTCCGTCGATCGGACAGCCGGCAATACTGTCGGCGGCGCTCTATTTCGAATACAGCGGCATGAAGCGGTAATAGACTTCGAGCGTCATCGCGGCCATCGCCGTCGAGTACAGCCGCCCTCCTGGTTCGCTCCCGGGATCGCCCTTGAAAGCCCAACTGCCGTTCTCGTGCCCTTCCGCAATGCTCTGCGAATCGACGAGCATGTCGCGCATCTTGGGGTTCCACTGACGCTCCCAAAGCGGTCCTCCATACTGGCAGAGGACCTGGCTGGCATAATAGTTGAAGTAAATGTTGCCCGCTTGCGGTCCGATGGCGGCGAGGGCGTTCACGCCCCGCTCAAGCCGCGGATCGTCATGCGTCCATCCCATGTACATGCGGCAGAGCAGGCCGATGGCGTTGTTGGCGGGACCGCTGCCCGAGCGGTCGTAACCGTAGGTCGCG
>DATLQY010000067.1:0-16878 GCA_035534975.1 Pirellulales bacterium | reverse complement strand
AGGCTGCTGCGTTCTTCTCCGCGTCTCCGTGTCCCCCCGCCTCCGCGTCCTTCTTCTCCGCGTCCAGCCCTCCCCAACTCCCTGTCCCCTCTCCCCGGTCCCCCCTCACTTTGGCCAGCCCCCAATCGACCACCAGCGTTTCGCCGTATTCACCCAGCATGATGTTGCCGGGCTTGATGTCGCGGTGGATCACGCCGCGGCTGTGGGCGTATTCGATGGCGTTGCAGGCGTCGATGAAGCGGTTCAGGAGCTTGCGGAATTCGAGCGAAGTAAAGTCGATGACTTTCGCGGCAACAAGTGGGTGCTCAGGCCCCCCACTCGCCTCTGTTCCGTGGAATCGTTCGATCGCTTCCTTGAGCGATTCTCCTTCTATGAAGCGCATGGCGTACCAGGGCTGCCCGTCAGCGTCTTCGACGAGCCCGTATACGGGAACGATGCCGGGGTGCTGCAGCCGTGCGGTCACCTCGGCCTCGCGCAGAAACCGCCGGCGCAGCTCCGGGTCGTCAGCAAGATGGCCTTGAATTCGCTTGAGTGCGACCTCGCGGCCCAGTTCTGAATCCCGAGCCAGGTGAACCTCCCCGATGCCGCCCTTTTTGTGAAAGCGCATGGGCCGATAGCGGACGTCGGAAGCGGGACCACGTCCAGCCGACCCCTGGAACTTGTGCGGCGTTGGTGTCAGAGGCGGGAGGGTGCTGGCCAACGAGTCGCGTTCAAGGGCCGGAGTCGCCATCGCCGACTCTAAATCGGGCGTGTCCTTGCTGCCTGGTTCACCCAGCCTCGACGCCAGGGCGGCGGCATACCGCGGATAGCGGTCAAGGAATTCGTCGGGCGACGCGCCTGCGTCGGTGCCAACCGCCAGGCGGTATTCGGCGACGATCAGCTCGACCGCCGCGTCGTGGTTCGAGGCCAACTCGGGGAAGCGCGCGAGATACCGCTCGGCGCGCGCCGGTTCGCCCGCCCGCAGACGGTATTCCAGGTCGGTCTGGGCAAGTTCGGCCAGCAAACGGCTTTCGGTTTCGCGTCCATGAAGAAAGTCTTCGATCCGTGGCCGATGGCCGGCACGCCATGCGGCCTCGAAGGCTTCCAGGATCGCTTCGCGATCGGACGTGGCGCGGCTGAAAACGCCTCCAGCGTGGGAACCTGTTTCGCTCAACGTGGCACCTCGCCAAGCGGATGGACATACGGAATCACTCCGCCGCCCGACAAACGGGCCTTCATTTTTATCCGCTCGCGCGGCGGGTGCAAGTGTAAACTTGACTGTGGCAATCGGAATGAATTCCGTTCTACGCGCCTTCTTCCAGCCAGTGGCGCAGGCCTTTCTTTACTTCATCGAGCACGCGATGCACCAGCCGCTCGCTGCGGCCGACGCGGCCTGCGATCTCCGGCACCGTGTGCCCCTCCAAGCGCAACTGAAGGATTTCGCGGTGCTTTTCGTTGGTAAGGCCGGCGTATAGCCGTTCGAGCGTTTCTACGAGCTGCGCCGCTTCGTCGGGCGTGGGGTCATGGGCCATCGCCTGGCAGTGCGAGAGGCTGTCATCGACATCGCCGCCCCGTCGCAGTTCGCGCCGAGCGTCGCGGCGGCCGGCGGTATAACGTTCGACGCGGCGCGCGCACTTGCGAACCGTGATCCGCACCAGCAGCGCTTCGAGGCTGTCCCAACCGTCGAGTTCGAACTCGCCCTGGTTCACGTGCTTAAAGAAAGTGCCGAGTGCCGACTGGACCGCGTCCTCGGGGTCTTCCTTGGGGCGCAAGCCGTGGGGCAGCGACTTGCGGGCTTGGCCGATCAATCTCCGTGCGAACTGCTTGTATATCCGCGACGCGGCACTGTCGTCGCCAGCGCGCAGCCGTGCCAGCAAATCGTCGAAAGAGCTATCGGCGGGCATGGGGGAAATGATTTTGAATTTTCGGTTTTTGGACTTTGGACGTTGGGCTTTGCCTTGATGCTACCCGCACGTTCGATGGAATCAATGGCCGTTGAAAAACGAGGAAGGACATCCATTGAGGCGACCGATTGACACAGATCTCTTTCTTGTTCGCGGCGGATCCTGCGGTGCGAAACCAGTTAGGGGCTTTGGATTTGGCTTTCGGCCACGAAATGTTCGGATCGTTCCGGGGCAAGTACAAAATGCAAGTGGTTGGTGGGGTATGGCTTACGAAAAATCGAACGTGATCGAAATAAACTTGTGCAGGTTTTCCGGCGAAATCCGCATTGATCTCTTAGCCGGGCGCCACGGGTGGTCCGCGGGACGCCGGCTGAAGCCCAAGATGACCCGCAAAGGGCCCCCCCGCCGTGTTTGCCAACCTGTTTCAACGCGTTCTAAAGAACTCAAAATCCTCACGCAAGCCGAATCGTGTCATGGGGCAGAACGGCCGCAACCGCCGACTGGCTAACCCCTAACGGCTGGAGATCCGCGAGCTGTTTGTCATCGACGGCGTGCCGACCCTTGGTTTCCCATCCGTGGGGGAAGTTCAAGGAACCAGTAAAACAGGGCTCTTTATTGGGAGTGGCACGCTCATCGGACCACGCTCTGTGCTGACCGCAGGACACCTCGCACAAGGTGAAGGGGTGCATCCGACGGATTTTTTCATCGGCGGCGATGATTTCAAAGTGCTCGATTCGATCACGTATCCGGGTTATGTCCCCGGAGGAAATAATATCGGCGACGCGAAGAACGACATCGCCGTTCTCCAGCTCGCCGAGCCGGTGGTCGGAATTACCCCGAGCCCAATCTATTCGGGCACACCGGCGGTGGGCACCCCAATCACGTTCGTTGGTTTCGGAGGCACGACTGACGCCATGAACCCTCCAGGGGTCGGTACCAAACGAGTTGGCGTCAATGTCATCGGCGCCGTCGACGATCACACGTTTTCGTGGACATACGCTAATCTGGCAGGGGGAACGACCTATGGCGATTCAGGAGGGCCTGAATTCATCAAGACGGGGTCTACGTACGCGATTGTGGGCGTTACATCAGGCATCGACAGTGTCGCCAAAACGGACTTCGCCACCCGCGTCGATGCCTACTCCTCGTGGCTCTCGCAGGGTAACACGACGACGTATGTGCTCGGCACCGATCGCAACCTTTGGCAGGAAAACGTGGGGTGGGACTATCAGGGGCGAACTTGGATCGACGGTAATGTGCTTTCCTACCTGGTCGTGGGAAGCGAAATCTATGCCTTGGGGACCGATCACAACCTTTGGGAGGAACAGGCCGGTTGGCAACACTCGGGTCGCACCCTGATCGACAGCAACGTCAAATCGTTCACTGTCGCTGTCGACACCCTCTACGTCGAGGGGCTCGACCTGAACCTTTGGAAGGAGAACATCGGCTGGCAGTCGAATGGCTGCACCTGGGTTGACGGCAACGTCGCGGCCTACTCCGTGGCGAGCGATGGCATCTATGTGATGGGCACGGACGGGAACCTGTGGAAAGAGAACGTCGGCTGGCAGCAGAATGGCCGGACCTGGGTCGACGGAAACGTGCTCTCGTTCGCCGTCGGCAGCGACTCGCTGTACGTCCTGGGCACCGACCGCAACCTCTGGCAGGAGAATGTGGGCTGGCAAACGAACGGCAGAACCTGGGTCGACGGCAACGTCAATTCTTTCGAGGCCACCAACGGGGTGTTCTATGTGCTCGGGACGGACGGAAAGCTGTGGCGCGAAACGATTGGCTGGCAACAGTCGGGACGAACCCAGATCGAACAGTCGGTGTTGGCGTTTGGAACCGCTGGTGCCGGCGTGATCGATGTGCTCCTCACCGACCACAATCTGTACCGCGATGATGCCAATGGGTGGGCTTGGGTCGATGGGAATGTGCTCTCGTTCGCCGGCCAGTGGACGCCCGCGGGACAAAGCGTCGTAATGGAAGGATTTGGCGCCGTGCAGGTTGGTGTCGCCGCGGGTTCCGCGGCGTACGTCACGGTTGGCGATGAGGGGGACACGGGTCAACAGGTCCCGGTCGATACGACCGCCCCCACCTTGGCCAACGTGCCCGCCGACATCACCATCGAGGCGACCGGCGCGCTCGGCGCCGTCGTGAACTACACGGTGCCGACGGCCTCCGACGACCAAGACCCCAACCCGGTTGTCGTTTGCGATGTTCCCAGCGGGTCAATGTTCCCGATCGGCACCACGACCGTGACGGTTACGGCGTCCGATGATGCCGGTAATTCAAGGTCGACAAGCTTTCAGGTGACGGTGCTGCCACTGCCCGTCAACGTCCTTGCCACCGGGGTGTTGAATTACACTCAAGGCGTGGCACTCAGCGAGGCCGTTGCCACGTTCACCGATCCCAACGGCGCCGCCCCCGTCGGCAATTACACGGCCACCGTTGCCTGGGGCGATGGCCAGAGTTCGGCCGCTATGATCAGTTTTGATCCCGCAAGCGGCACATTCACGGTGACGGCGGGCGGCCATTCGTACCAAAGCCAGGGCGACTTCAACGTCACTGTGACCGTTACCCCCAACGGCGGAGCGCCGGTCACGGTCAACGATTCGGCCCAAGTCGGGACAGCGGCGCCACCGACCCCAACGCCGGTGCCACCGACTCCAACGCCGGTGCCACCGACTCCAACGCCGGCGCCACCAAATCCAATGCCACTCCAAACGCCCAACCAGCGTTACGTGGCGGCCGTCTATCAGGATGTACTCGGGCGGGCACCGCAGCCAGGTGAACTTGCCTCGTGGTCGGGTCGACTCGACGCCGGATTGGCACTCGCAAGCTTCGTAGGCAACCTCGACCACAGCGGAGAGTACTTCGACACCCTGATCGAAGCGGACTATCAAAAGTACTTGGGTCGCGCGGCCGATCCACAAGGCTTGGCGAGCTGGCAGTCCGCCATGCAAAGCGGAATGACCGACGAACAGGTCGAAGCCGCGTTCATCGGATCACCGGAATACTACCAACACAGCGGCGGCACCGACGTCTCGTGGGTCGACGCCATGTACCAGAATCTGTTGGGGCGACAGCCTGATTCGGCGGGTGAATCGTATTGGGTGAACCGACTTGCAAATGGCTCCAACCGCACCGAGGTGGCCCACGGCTTTGCCGCGAGCGCTGAACGCGAGGGGCAACACGTCACCAACGATTATTTCCACTACCTTGGCCGCGCACCTGATGAAGCCGGCCTCGAATATTGGGTCAACCAGTTCACCAGCGGAGCACAGACCAACGAGGACCTGATCACCGACATCGTCACCGCGCCCGAGTATGTCGGCGAACACACAAGTTGAACGTGGGCGGTATCCCCGTGTGTACCTTTTGAATCGACGCTGGTCGGATCAGACACCTACGTTCTCGGTTGGGCTGCGGCGCCTTCAAGGTTCCTGCCGTTTCTGACGCCCTTGGTTCCAAGGGCCAACGTGACCGCTTCCCTCCATGCCGACACCTGCCTTCACGCCGAGGCCACGACAAGTTCGTCGTCGTCGTCGTGGTGATGGTGCGAACCATCGCTCGAGAATTGGTCGTAAGTCGGCGCGAATCGCGCCGCGCTTGTCAGCGCGGGTTTTGGCCTATCGGAAATCACGCGCGACGGCTGAATTCCGTCGCGGGCCGCCTCCATCGGAACGTAAACGCATGTCCATACTCGTGTTGCGTCATTTTGTATTTGTATTATGTTTTCTGTTGACATTATTGTTAGTTCTGATAAGATACATGCTGCGCCCGCCGTCATTCTCCCAAGGAGGCACACCATGTCCGACATTCCCCTTCAGATCGAATCCCTAGAAGAGTCCCTCGGCAACCTGCGCTCGCTTTTGGCCGATCCACGTTTTACGGCGCATCTCGACGACGATGCGCTGGGCGCCTTGCTGGCGGAAAAAGGGCTCGCGGAGGAAGTATGCACGCTCGACGAATGGCGCGAAATGGCGAGCAAGCCCCAGCGCGGCGAGATGCTCGCGGAGGACGTGGAAATTGAATTGGCGGCGCTGCGTAATCAACTCCGCAATCAACTCGCCGGCCATGCCGACCCGCCAGCCGACCCGCCGGTCACGCCGCCACCACGCAAGCCCCGGAATGGATTCCAGCCCACCAATGGACGGAATGAACGCTTTGCTACGGGCAGACGACGAAACGCAGGCGGCCGAAAGCCCGGCCAGCGTGTTGCTGCTCACGCGCGACGGACTGGAAAACGTGGTCCGTCCGCGGCTCACCGCCGCCGGGGCGGACCTGAAACGGGTCCGCTTCCTGCTCGATTTCCCCGCGACCGACGACGCGGGCAAGCCGGTCACGCGCGCGTTTGAGGTGGAAAACGACCTCGCCGCCGTCGAGGAGTTTCTCGCCGAAGATCCGGGGCTTGGTGGCTTCCTGGGCCGGAAGGGGGATGGCGAGCCAGGGTGGCAAACCACATGGCGTGGATTCAATAAGCTGATTCAAGCGCTTCGCGGCTACGAAACACACAGACACCCAACTCAATCGCCTGTCGCGGCCAGGCCGTCGCGTTGAGGCGACTCGGTTCCTAGGTCGAACCAACTGGTGGCGGCGGCTCCTGCCGGTCGACGTCGGTCCGCGGGGCAACGCGTACCCGCGCTCGGCATGCGCGGCCGCCGCGGCTCAGATCTTGCGGCCTTCCACAAATCCTGAAGCCAAGTCCAGGCTTCGTCGGACACCTGCACGGCGGGCTGACGCCTTTGTGCTGTCCGCCAACGCCTGGCCTTTATCACACGCGCTACCATCGCGAGAGATCATCCGGGTTGGCAAGTTCGGCGTCATCTCCTGTCAGCTTGAAAACCTGTCGCCGGCAGGGCACAATGTCTGCCGGGCTTGGAAGGGGCCGCCCATGTCGAAGGAGATTCGCTCAAATGCCGTCCGTCTCATTGCGATTGGGAGTCACGATCATGTTCGCCATGGCGATTTCCGCCTCGTTCCACTCGGCCGGGGCCGCGGATGCCGACAAGTTGGCCAAACAGCTTGTCGCCGAGTACGAACGTGACTTCCGACCTCTCGAGATCGAAGCCGGCCGCCGCTGGTGGGACGCCAACGTAACCGGCTCGGACGAAGCTTACCGCCTCAAGCAAGAAGCGGAAAACCAGCTCGACCAGGCCCTGGCCGACCGCGACCGCTTTGCGCGTCTCAAGCAGTGCAACGCGGCAAAACTGGCTGATCCCTTGTTGGCCCGCCAGATACGCCTGATCTACTTGCAGGCCGTACCCAAGCAGGTGGAACCCGAGCTCTTGAAGCAGATGGTCGCCCGCGCCAACGGCATCGAGAAGCAATTCAACGTGTTCCGCGCCAAGGTGAACGGCGAGGAACTGGCCGATAGCGCCGTGAAGAAGGTGCTCAAGCAGTCGCTCGATTCGGACGAGCGGCGCTCCGTCTGGGAGGCCAGCAAAGAGGTCGGCCGGCTCGTCGAGCAGGATCTGCTGACCCTCGTGGGCATGCGCAACCAGGCGGCGCGGCAGCTCGGTTTCGCCGACTACCACGCCATGCAGCTCGAACTGAACGAACAGAGCCAGGAGCAGGTGCTGAGCCTGTTCGACGAGCTCGACGAGCTGACGCGCGAGCCCTTCCGCGCGGCCAAGCGCGAGATCGACGCGAAGCTGGCCGAGAACTGCGGCGTTTCGGTCGACGAATTGCGCCCCTGGCACTACCACGACCCGTTCTTCCAGGAATCGCCGGCGGTCTTCGAGACGAGTCTCGACGCCGAGTACGCCAAGGTCGATGTGATCGAATTGTGCGAGAAGTTCTACGCGGGGATCGGGTTGCCGATCGACGACGTGATCCAGCGCAGCGACCTCTACGAGAAGCCCGGCAAGAACCCGCACGCCTTCTGCACCGACATCGACCGCGAGGGGGACGTCCGCGTGCTGGCAAACGTCGTAGCCGACGAGCAGTGGATGAGCACCATGCTGCACGAGCTGGGCCACGCGGTCTACAGCAGCAAGAACATCCCGCGCCAGCTTCCCTACGCCGTGCGGGGCGAGGCGCACATCCTCACGACCGAGGGCGTGGCGATGATGTTCGAGCGCTTTTCGAAGAGTGCCGACTGGCTCCGCCAGATGGGAGTCGAAGTGTCCGACCCGAAGGCGTTCAACGCGGCTGGCGCGAAGATGCGGCGCAACCGGCTGTTGATTTTTTCGCGATGGTGCCAGGTGATGTTGCGGTTCGAGAAGGAGTTGTACCGTGAGGCCGACCAGAACTTGAGCGACGTCTGGTGGGGACTTGTGGAGAAGTACCAGTTGCTCCAGCGGCCCGATGAGCGCAACGCCCCCGACTACGGCAGCAAGATCCACATCGTCATCGCGCCGGCGTACTATCACAACTACATGCTAGGAGAGCTTTTCGCCTGCCAGGTGCATGCCGCGATCGCCCGCGAAGTGCTGAAAACCGAAGGGCGGACGGCTTCGTACGTGGGCCGCAAGGACGTGGGGAAATTCATGCGCGAGCGGGTCTTCGCACCCGGCCGCACGAAGACCTGGAACGAGTTGACGAAGTTCGCGACGGGCGAGGAGCTGAATGCCCGCGCGTTCGCGGCCGATTTCGCCGAGGGAAAAAGGTAGGTTCTATTGGTTTCAGTGTGAAACGGCGCAATCATGGATGCAACTTCAAGCTCCGACATCCGGCCCGTCGCCCTGATCACTGGAAGCGGGGCGCCGCGGATCGGCAACTGCGTCGCTCGTACCCTGGCCGTGGCAGGCTATCGCCTGGTGCTGCACGCCCATCGCTCGCGTGACGCCGCCAATGCGACGGCCCGTGAGCTCGAGGCGCACGGCACGGCCGCGGCAGTCGTGTCGTGCGATCTAGCTGAGGACGGGAAGCTGGTGGCGATGGTCCGCGAGGCGATCGATGCCTTCGGCCGCATCGACGCGCTGGTCAACTGCGCCGCGGTCTGGCAAACCAAATCGCTCGAACAGGTCACGGGCGACGACGTGCGGCGACATTTCGAGGTCAACACTCTCGCGACGTTCCTCTGCTGCCAGCATGTCGGGCTGCAAATGGTCAAACAAGACACCGGCGGCGCGATCGTCAATCTGGGTGACTGGGCCATCGCGCGGCCCTACTTGAATTACGCCGCATATTTTCCCTCGAAAGGCGCCATCCCGACGCTCACTCGCGACCTGGCCGTCGAGTTGGCCAGCCGCAACCCGCGGGTGCGGGTCAACGCGGTGCTGCCCGGCCCCGCGATGCTGCCTGAAAACCTGCCCGCGGAAGAACGAAAATCGGCGATCGAGGCCACGTTGGTCAAACGCGAGGGAAGCCCGCAAAATGTCGCCGACGCGGTGTTATTCCTGCTGCGCAACGACTTTGTGACCGGCATCTGCCTGCCCGTGGACGGAGGGCGAAGCATTTACGCCCCTTGACCCCAATTGCAACCGCGCGCCGCTTGGGGTAGCCTGCTGGTAAGGTGGGGCAGGTTTCCAACCTGCCCTATGCCACATAAACAAAGAAAGTGCGGTCGCCATGTCGAAATCGTCCGGTTCCCATCGATTGCTCGCCGTTTCCGCCCTGCTTTTTGGGTTAACGGTTATCGCTCCGATGGTTCGGGCGCGCGAGCCCGACGGAACGCCGGACGAGTTGCTGGCGTTCATCAAGCAATTGCAGGTCCCCAAGCGAGAGACGGGCAGCCGGGCTGAGCGGATGACCAAGCGCAAGCAGACTGCCGCGTTGATCGTCGCCGCCGCCGACAAGATCCTTGAGTCGCAAGCCGCCGACACGATCGTGGCGGACGCCCTGACGGCGGAATTCGACACGCTCCCCTTGCTCGGCCGGCTGGGCGACAAGAACGCTGAAGGGAAGTTGTCGGCGCTGGTCGAAAAGTACGCCGATGACCCGCGGCCCGCAGTTGCCCAAGCGGTCAAGCTTCGCGAGCTGGCCCGGCGCTTCGACGAGCTGGAACGCGTGGCCGACCCGAACGATGCGAAGGCATTGAAGGAACTGGTTGCCGCCGTCAAGGAGAGCCTGAGCGTTGGCGAGGTCAACGAGGCGACGGCGGGCCTTGTAGTCCGCGCCGTGAAACTGATTCGCAAGGCGCATGCGACGGATCTGGCCGCGGAGATGCTTCCTGAAATGGCAAAGACGTTGATGAGGGCCAACGACTCAAAGTTCGTCGCGCTGGGGGCTCAGTTGGCCAAGGTTGCGGCGGACCAGTTGGTCCAGGACGGTCGGAGCAAGGAAGCGATCGCGGCCTACCTGGAACTCGCCGCGGCGTTGAATGAGAAGAACGATCCGCAACTTTCGGACATGGCGGAACAATTGAGAGGGGTCGCCCAGCAACTCGACATGGTCGGCCATCCGCTCGACATCCAGGGAAAGCTCGTGGACCGAAACGAATTCGACTGGAGCGAGTACAAGGGCAAGGTGGTGCTGGTCGATTTCTGGGCCACCTGGTGCGGACCGTGCTTGGGCGAGTTGCCCAACGTGAAAGCCACCTACGAGAAGTACCACGAGCAGGGCTTTGACGTGGTCGGCATCAGCCTCGACGATGATCGTGCGACTTTGGAAAAGTTCCTGGAAAAAGAAAAACTCGCCTGGCCGATTCTATTCAGCGACGATCCCGACGCCACCGGCTGGAAGCACCCCTTGGCGACGAAATACGGAGTGAACTCGATCCCACGAGCAATCCTCGTCGGCCGGGATGGAAACGTCGTCACGCTCGAGGCTCGCGGCGAGGACCTGGGCGAGATGGTCGGCAGGTTGTTGGAGAAACCATGAGACGCGGATTCCTTTATCCTCGTTCCCCACGCTGGAACGTGGGGACATTGTAGACCTCACGCGGAGCGTGGGAACGAGTCCATGGCTGCGATGCTAAAAGGTGTGGGCAATTATGATCGCGGAGCATGAGAACAAAAGCGGGGGGGAGAAATCGGAATGACTGGCTCAAGAGTTGTCTACCCATCCGTCGCCTGCATGGCGTTCGCCCTGACGTGCGTGGCCTGGGCCATCGCCGCCGAAGACGAAACGCCGTCGCCCGAAGCGAATCCCTACGCCGCGCGAGAGGGACTCTCGCCTGACGAACTGCATGCGTTCGTCGAAAAGATGGAATCCAAACCGAAGAGCATCCGGCAACGGCCGGGCTTCATGGCAGCCATCATCGACGCCGCCGACCGGATCGTGGCCACCGACGCCGCCGAGCCGACGCAGGCCGCCGCGCTGGGGTCGAAACTCAAGGCGCTGCACTTCGCCGCGGTCCATGGCGATACCAAGAGCGACGAGCAATTGGCCGAGTTGGCTGAGCAGTTGGCCCGCGACCCCC
Source organism: Pirellulales bacterium (assembly GCA_035534975.1). Classification (GTDB taxonomy): domain Bacteria; phylum Planctomycetota; class Planctomycetia; order Pirellulales; family JAICIG01; genus DATKSN01. The sequence goes on along the minus strand of DATLQY010000067.1, from coordinate 5,688 downwards.
GCGCCGCGGTCGCCCGTGGGGCGAAATTCTACGATCTCGAACGTCGGGTCGTGGCGGCCGACGGACTGGACCCCAAGGCCGTGCCCGCTCTGTTGGCCGAGGTCCAAGGGTTCCTGGCGGAGGAATCGCTCGATGAGACGCACTTGCGGCTGGCCTCGGCCACGGTACGCGTCATCAATCGGCTGCCGAATGACGAGGCGGCGGCCGTTGCCTATCGCGAGTTCGGCGCCCTGTTCGCCAAGAGTGAAGACCGAGAACTGGCGCGTTACGGCCGCAAGATCGCCAAAGGGGCGAAGCCGGCGACGATGGTGGGCAAACCCTTGGAGATCACGGGCCAAACGCTCGAGGGGCTGCCGTTCGATTGGTCGACGTACCGCGGCAAGGTGGTGCTGGTCGATTTCTGGGCCACCTGGTGCGGGCCGTGCATGGCGGAATTGCCCAACGTCAAGGAAAACTATGAAAAGTACCGCGAGCGAGGTTTCGACGTGGTGGGCATCAGTCTCGACGCCGATCGCGAGGAGTTGCTGCGGGTCGTCGGCGAGCAAGGTTTGGCTTGGACCAATCTGTTCAGCGAGGGGAAGTCGAACCCGGCCGTCGAGAAGTACGAAATCCACGCGATCCCCGCCACGTTTCTGGTTGACAAAAAGGGGAAGGTCGTCGCCGAAAACGTCCGCGGGCCGGAGTTGGCGAAGCAACTGGAGAAACTGCTGAGTGTTACGACGGAGTAAATGGATCCACGTCGCCTCGACCGACGTCCGTGTCGGCGACCTGGCCCACCAAGCGCTGTGGGCGAGGCTGAACGCGGTCTGGCACTACCTGACGCTGGCCGTTCACGAGAGCAGCGACGACCCCGAATACGTCCACAACCTGCGCGTCGGAACGCGGCGCGCCAAGGCCGCCTTGCACGCTTTCCGCGACTGGCTGCCGCCGCGCCGCGCGCGGCGGCTGAGGCGGCAACTGCGGCGCATCCGCCGGGCAGCGGCCGACGTTCGCGACTTCGACGTGCTTCTCGAACGGCTCGCCCCGTGGGCGGCGGCTGAGTGCCATCCGGCCCGCGTAGCGCTGGTGGCGCGGGTCCGCGCGGCGCGCCGCGAGGCCCAGCCCGAACTGGAGCAAGCCCACCGCCGCTGCCAGCGACGCGGGTTCGAGCCGCAAATGGACAAGTTGTTGACCAGGCTCCGCTGGCGAGGCGCGGGCCGCGAGAGCGGCCCCGATTTGCCTTCGGTCGCCCACCGTCGCCTGCGAACGGCGGTCGACAAGTTCTTCGCGGCCGCGAAGGGCGACCTGTCAGACGTCAAACGGCTTCACGCATTGCGCATGCGGGGCAAGCACCTGCGCTACGCGATGGAACTGTTCACTTCGGCCTTCGATGTTTCGTTCCGTGAAGAGCTTTACCCGCGGATCGAACAAGTGCAGGAATACCTGGGGGTGATCAACGATCATGCCACCGCCTTGGCGCATTTCGAGCGCTGGCTTGACGAGTGGGACGATCCGTTACTGGCCGCTCCCCTCGCCGAATGGGTCGCCATCGAGCAGGCCGGCCTGCGGAAAAGCCGCCGGCGATTCGATTCGTGGTGGACACAAGCGCGGCTGCGCGACCTGCGGCAGCGCTTCCAAAAGGCGCTATCCGTTCGATAGTCTGTAGGGAACGCCCTCCGTGGCGTTCCGTGAAGCGGGTGCGATGTCTTCTGGCGGCACACGGAACGCCACGGAGGCCACAGAGGGTGTTCCCTGCAGAGTCGATCGCGTATTCGCATCGCAGACATGAAGCGGGCGCTTGAAGGAAAGCGGAATGAATTCCGTTCTACGCGCCGAATTTCCCCAGCCGGCCGGCGTTGGCCAACGCCAGCGGCATCAGGTACTTGGCCTCGAATTGCCCAAGCCCGCCCCGCACGGCGTCGCGCTCGCCGAACGCCTGGCATTCGTCGGCGCGACAGCACGCCGATACCAACATCGTCGGCACCGGGTGCCAACTGTGGCTCTTCAATAGGCTGGGCGTGCTGTGGTCGCCTGTGACGATCAGTACCGTCGGCTTGAGGTCCACGATCCGCGGCACGATCGCATCGAGCTCCTCGATGCGGGCCACCTTGGCCTGGAAGTTGCCGTCCTCGCCGGTGCTGTCCGTGTACTTGAAGTGGATGAAGAAAAAGTCGAAGTCGTTCCAGCGCCCGTCGAGCACGTCGACCTGCTCGGCCAGCGTCTGCGCCTTGCCGATCAGTTCCATGCCCACCAGCCGAGCCAGCCCTTTGTACATCGGATAGACGGCGATCGCCGCCGCCCGCAGGCCGTATACGTCGTCGTAGCTTGGCAATTTCGGCCGGGCCGAGAAACCGCGCAGCGTCAGACCGTTGGCCTTATCCTGATCTGCGAGCAATCGGCGCGCCTGGCTGACGAACTCGCGGGCAATCACGGCGGTTTTCGCGCCGGCGGCGTCGGCCGGATCGACCGGCCGCGCATCCAAGGGCGGCACGCCGGTCTTTTGCGGATCGGTGTCGTGCAAGTCGCCGCCCAGCCCCGCCGCGCGGAACACGACGACGAAGCGGTGCTCCTTGACCGGCTCGACGAACACCTCGACTCCGGCGATTTTCACTTGCGCAAGGAGCCTGGCCAAGGGCGCGCTTTGTTCGCTCGATATCCGTGCTGCGCGGCGGTCGCTGATCCGCCCCTGGGCGTCGAGCGTGCAGTAGTTGCCGCGGCACGCGACGTCGTGGGGCCCCAGCTCGAAACCAATGCCCGTCGCCTCCAGGGCGCCGCGGCCGATTTTGTACTTCAGCGGATCATATCCGAACAGCCCCAGGTGGCCCGGACCGCTGCCAGGCGTAATGCCAGGCTTCACCGGAACGCTGCCGCCCAACACGCCGCGCTTGGCCAGCGCGTCGAGGTTGGGGGTGCGGGCCGTTTCGAGCTCGGTCAGCCCGCCAGGTTCCAACGGCAAGCCGCCCAGGCCATCGGCCACCAGCATTACGATTTTCGAATCGTTCTTCAGGCACAATTCGCGGGTCAGGTCGTGCATCGCAGTCGCCGCCGTGTGCATGGCGGTCCTTAGGGTTTGCCGATTCGCTACGGGTTATTGGTAGCAAAATGCGAACTGAACACAATAGGTCAGAGCCGGTTTGAATGACCCTGCAAAGTGGCGCGGTCGCGGGGGCTGCACCCACCGCGCTTGACTCGCCCGATGAACCACTCGATAATGGTCTCATGAGTACCGGTGCCATCACTGACCTGGTCCACGAACTACAGGTTACGCTGGCGCGCGCCGCAAAAGGCGTCCGCGACTCCGAGGAGATGCGCCAAGCGCGCAACGAAATGAACCGAATGCGGGAGGAACTGCGCCAGAAGATCGGGACCGTGGAAATTGCGGTCGATCTCGTTCGCGATGCGCGTAATCAATGAAGTACGTTTTGGATGCCAGCGTCGCGTTGAAATGGGTGCTGCCAGAGAGTGATTCTGAGTTGGCAATCGCCCTCCAAGAGGAATTCGAGCGACAGATTCATGAGCTCCTCGCACCCGATACGTTTCCAGTGGAGGTGGCGCACGCTCTGACCCGCGCCGAATGGAGAGGTCTGATTCAGCCGCCGGAAGCGCTACGACGGTTCCAACAGATATCACGAACACTCCCGCGGCTGCATTCCCATCTTCCGCTTCTTGCGCGAGCCATCGACCTTTCGTCAAGCGCGCGAATTGGGGTGTACGATTGCGTATATCTAGCCTTGGCGGAGCAAGAGCAATGCCCGGTCGTTTCGGCCGATCAACGGCTTGTGAACACGTGCCCGGCGAGAGTCATTCACCTCTCCACGCTGTAAGTAGCGACTTGGCCAGGCGATCGCGGCTATCGCCGCGGCGCGAACAATGGAGCCCTCGCCGTGGGTTCGACGGGACGCACGTTGGGATCGGCCAGGTCGATCGGCGTGAAGCCCGGATAGCTCGGCGCCGTCCAAAGCTGCGCCGCGTTCGCCGGGAGCTGGTTGACGACCAGGTTTCGCAGGTCGAGCCGCATCGAGAAGGCGGCCGCGTATGCCGTGGCCGGCGTTTTGATTTCAATTCGCGCGGGTAACACGGCGCCTGTTTCCGGGTGTCGCGAGTGCTGACTGGCCAGCGCGCTGGCGACAAGCTGACGGCGCGAGTCGTAAAGGTGCTGTTCGACCACGAAGCCGCCGGAAGAGTCGACCAGCGTGACTCGCGTCATCGGCCCGTTGGGCGTCACCAACGGCGTCTCGATGCGCAACCGGCCTGTACCGACGGGCTCCGGCCCGCGGTGCGGCAGATTCGGGTCGAAGGTCACCAACCCCAGCGAGTCGATCAGCCATTCGGGTTCGACCGGCAGCACGCTCTGGGCGGCGCTATGGTAAAACTGATCGTGGCGGCAATGGTAAATGGCCGCTTGCGGCGACCGCTTGATCCAGAACCAGAACAGATCGTCGTTGCTCCCCAGGTCGATCTCCGGACCGGTGATCCGCGTATCGGCCAGCAGCCGGAACCGCCGCGGCCGATCGAGGTGCAATTCCGCCCGCAGCGAGGGCAACATCGGCACGCTGAGCGAGGAGCCTTCGCTCGTCGAGAGCGATTGCACCTTGGCGGTGTTCGAGTTGACGGCGGCGATGACATCGGGCAACGTCGCCTGGGGCGGCAGCACTCGTGGCATCGCCGGCGAGTATTGCTGGAGGAATTGCGGGCAGCTCGCGCCGCTTGCCGAGGTCAGCGTCACGATCAACAGCAGATAAATGCGTTTTGGGCGGGTCATTCACGTCGCTCCCGCGAAGAGTAACCGATCGAGTTCATGCTGAATCGTCTTGGTGCGCTCTTCGCCGGGCACCACCGCGGTCACGCGGTGCATCGCTTCGTCGCGCGGCGAGTAGAGCACGAGGATTTCTCGCCCCGTTTCGTCCTGTTCGGTTTCCTCCAATCGCAATACTCTGCGGCGGACCAGGAGCAGCGACAAGACGTAGCGCATGTCCTGTTTCTCGGCGACCCCTTCGAACTCGTTGAACAGTTGCAGCAACACTTCGCCGGGCGCCAGGTGCGCCTTCTTTGCCTCGCGGCTGGGAATGCGCGATTTCCACCAACCCAGCGCCCCCTCGGGCGCGCCCCTCCAGGTCTCGATCGCGTAGTCGTACCGCCGCACAGTCGTAGCGCCGCACTCGGCCTCTTCGGCCACGAGTACCGAATAGAACTCTTCCCCTTCGTCGAGCGGCCTCCCGCTGGCGGCGCAACTCCGGGTACAGCGTTGTATTTCGTAGTCCATGCGGTTTTCGAACGATGGGAGGGCCCCACCCCCGGAGGTGGTCGGTCGGACGCGGGCCAAAAGGTACTCGAAAGCCCGGTTTCGCTCAAGACGCACCTTTGGCACCCCGGCTGAACTACGGCATGCTAGCGTCGTCCAATCCATACTTCTGTCTTAGGTACCGTTCGACTGGCCTGTAGTCCTTTTCGGAGAGGGCGTCCCCATAGATCAGGATCTCGGCAAGTTCACCGTTCCAACTTCCTGTTTCTCCTCGCAAGCACCCGATGAATCCGCGTTCGGTATTTGTGCCGTGATACGGAATCGGGGTCCCATCATCGTTGCGGACGCCATCCACAACCAGTTGGGTCTCGCCCTCCTGATCGCCGGACCGGATCATCGCTCCACACGTCCATACGTCCGGCCGGACCCTTCCGGGCAGGGAAGCGAACAGGTTTTTCCATACGGAC
>DATLQY010000066.1:0-8443 GCA_035534975.1 Pirellulales bacterium | reverse complement strand
TAAGAATCAAGGCATATCGGTTGCACGGGGAGGTGTCGATGCGAAAGCCAGGTCGTTCGAAGCGCTCCGGCGACGTGAAGACCCAAGTGCGTCGGCGTCCCAAGCGCGCGGCGAGCAAGCCGGTCGAGCCGTTGCGGCTTGAGTCGCTCGAGGATCGCTTGCCGTTGAGCGCCGATCCGATCGTCACCGTCAATACCGACTTCGGCGCTTTCAAGATCGAGCTGTTTCAGAGCGCGGCGCCGCAGACCGTCGCCAACTTCCTGAGTTACGTCAACTCCACCGCGTTCAACGACTCGATCTTCCACCGCTCGATTCCTGGTTTCGTGGTCCAGGGCGGCGGCTATACCTCGCCCAGCGCCACGTTCACCAGCACGTCGCAATTCACCACGATTCCCACGACCGGGACAGTGCCCACCGAGGCCAACGCCAGTAATCCCAACAATCCACACATCGACACCACCGGCACGATCGCGATGGCTTTGTCCACCGGTCCGAATAGCGGCACCGACGAGTGGTTCATCAACCTCGCGAATAACCCGCAGCTCGACGACACCAGCGACGGCGGCCCCTTCACGGTGTTTGGCCAGGTCATCGGCACCGGCATGCAGGTCGTGGACCAAATCGCGAATTTGCCGACGCCCAACGAGAGCAGTAACCCCTCGACAAACCCACAAGGGAGCAACTTCACCAACCTGCCGCTGGGTCCCAACAACCAGCTCGCGCTGATTTCGTCGATGGTCGTCGACGGCGTCAGCGGCACCGTCTACAGCGCTCCCGCCGGCGACACGAACGTGGCCGACCGGCACCCCTTGGCCGGCGTGACGGTCTTCAACGACGCCAACGACGACGGCATCCTCGATAACGGCGAGGTATCGGCCGTGACCGATGCCAACGGCCATTACTTCCTCAACTCCGAATCGGGAACCGTCCACGTCCGCGTGCAGTCTCCGTCGGGCTTCCAACCCGCGACGCCCTCCAGCGGCGAAAGCGACGTGACCCTCTCGAACGCGTCGCCCACGGCCACCCAGGACTTCGGCTTTCAGGCGGAGTTCAACCTGCTCACCGCGACGGGCACGGTCAACACGACCGATTTTACGAACCAGAACAACTCGGCCGGCCATACGCTCACGTTTCAGGTCGGCGGCACGTCGAACGGCGCGCTCGTCAAGGTCTTCGACGGCCAGACGCTCATCGGCCAGGCAACCGCGACTTCGAGCACCGTGAACGTCACCACCAACGGCACGACGCTCCTGGCTGACGGTCCACACACGATCACGGCCTCGCAAGTGGTCGCGGGCGTCACGACGACGTTATCCACCCTGGGAATCACGGTCGACACGGTCCCCCCGGTTTTCAACTCGACGCCCCCCAGCGGCCAGGTCGAGGCCGGGACTTCATTCTCTTATACGGCCCACGCCACCGATGCCGCCGGCGTGGCTTACAGCCTGGTGACCGCGCCGGCGGGGACGACGATCAACGGCCAGACCGGTCTCGTATCGTGGACGCCCAACGCTTCGCAAGCCGGCAACCAGCCGGTTGACGTTCGGGCCACTGACCTGGCGGGGAACACGGCGGACCAAACGTTCACGATCGTCGTTCACGACACGCCGCCGGTCTTGGCGCCGATCGCGAACGTCACGACCGACGAATCCAAGACGGTGCAATTCACGGTCCAGGCGACCGATATCAATCTGCCCGCCGACACGCTGTTTTACTCGCTCGGCGGCGGGGCGCTCGCGGGCGCGGCGATCAATGGGACCACCGGCACGTTCGTCTGGGCGCCGAACCATTCGGTACCCTTGGGCGCCTACCAGTTCAAGGTCATCGTCACCGACGCCGCCGGCAAGAGCGACTCGCAGGACTTCACCGTCACCGAAGGGCCCACGTTGGCGCCGATCCCAACTCAAGTCGCCCAACCAGGCCAGACTGTGAGCTTCGTCGTGCCGGCCAGCGGCGACGACAACCTGAAGGCAGGCCAGTTCACTTACAGCCTCGACCCCGGCGCTCCCGCCGGCGCGTCGATCAACGCCAACGGTCAATTTACCTGGACGGTGCCCAGCAACGCGCCGCTCGGTTCAGTATTCCAGATCACGGTGCGCGTCACGAGCAATGCTACGCCCCCTTTGAGCGCCGTCGAGGAGTTCAATGTCGAGCTGGGCAATCCGGCCGACCTGCTGTTCACGAACCAGCCGTTCGATAATTCGGGCGCAGCCATCGGTCCAGCGTTGCAGGCACTTGTTCTCGCGGGCCAAGCGCAACGGGCCGTGCTGAATGTGTTGCTGCCGTACGATTACTTCCAAGTGGCTTCGTCGCCTTACGGCTTGTCGGGAGTTTTCACTGAAACCGGGCTTCCGCACGCCTATGAGGACGAGGAGTTGCTGGCGGGACAAAAAGTCACCGCTAACAAACCGACCGGCGATGCGCCGAATGAAAATCAGCCCGGCGATGCGCCGCCGGTCAACCCGGCGCCGAATGGCCCTTCGAACCAGCCTGCCGAGGGCGACGAAAAGGACCAGGGCGACCAAGGCGCCTGGTGGGGTCCGCAAGGTGAGCTGCGGCGCCGCGTCGAGCGCCAAAGGCAACCGGACGACGACGAGGTGTTGGCGATGAACGCGTTTGCCGAGCACATCTTGGGGTTGTTCGCCCCGAACCGCGCCGCGATCGACGAGGCGTTGGCCGACGACGAGACGGTCGATCCTTACGAGGCGCTGGCGGATGAGTCTTTGATTGACGGGGCTGGTCGCAAAGAGGCGACTGGCGATGTGCAGTCCGCCGCGGCGGTGAGCGTGCTCTTGCCTGTCACCGCTCAAGCCGTTCGTCGCCGCCGGCCGGCGCGTCCCGTGCATTGGCAACGGCGTTTGGAACGTCTGCAACGCTGCTAGCGCGGTGGGGCAGGTTTCCAACCTGCCATAATTACATTTCTAAGGCAGGTTAGAAACCTGCCCCACGTTACTTTGCCGCGTCGAGCGATTTTTGCAGACGGTTCTTGGCTTGCACACCCACGAACCGGTCGACCACCTGTCCGCCTTTGAAGACCATCAGCGTGGGAATGCTGCTGACACCGTGACTTGTGGCCGCCTGGGGGCTATCGTCGATGTTCAACTTGCCGACTTTCACCGAACCGACATATTCGGACGCCAACTCCTCGATCAGTGGGGCGATCATGCGGCAGGGACCGCACCAGGGGGCCCAGAAGTCGACCAACACCGGCTGGGACGAGTCGAGTACCTCGGCCTGAAAATTAGCATCCGTCAACTCGACGACATGGGCACCCATTGCTGGCTTCTCCTCACTTCAATGCGATTCTGATCGATCAACACGCTCCACGGCATCGCCGTTAAGAGTCATCGGAATTATAGCGCCACGTCAAGAGGTGTCAACGATCGCTTCCGTTTGCCCCTTTTTCGACGCAGTAAACTCTGGCGGCCGTGCGGATCAGAAGTTTGCCGCCCGCGATCGCGGGCGTCGCCATGCACATATCGTCGTCGGCCAATGAATTGACGCGCAGGACCTTGAATTTGTTTCCCGCCCTGACGACATTCGCCACGCCGTCCTCGCTCAGGCAGAACAGTTTGCCGTCGTAGGCCCAGGGTGACGACGTGAACTCCCCGCCTTCGGGAAATCGCTGCTTCGCATAGACTTCGGCGCCGGTCGCGGCGTCGTAGCAGGCTAGGAAACCGCGGTCCAACAGCACGTAGACGCGCTCGCGGTAAACGATCGGCGAAGGGTTGTACGGCCCGGCCTGCTTCTGGCACCAGGCAACGTACTTGCCGGCGGTTTGGTCGCCGTCCAGGCTGATATCGCCCGATGCTCCCGGCCGGATGGCGAACAATGGTCTGCGCGCGTCGAGCAAATAGCCCGAGCTGACGTAGAGCAGATCGCCCATGCTTACCGGCGTCGGGATCGCGATCACCGACATGCCCCCGAATTCGTAGAGCAGTTTGCCGTCGAGATCGTATGCCCGCACTTTGCCGGTGCCGGGCGTTACGATCTCGGTCCGTAGCGAGTTTCGCCAGACGAACGGCGTAGCCCAGTTGCTCCGTTCATCGCGCGGCACGTTCCATACGATGTCACCCGTCGGCGCGTCGATCGCCGCCAGGTACGATTCCTCCTCGTTGTCGTTGACGACGTAGAGCCGGCCGTCGGCCAGCGCGGGCGACGCCGCCATGCCCCAACCGAAGCGCGTGGCGCGGGCCGGCCAACGCCGCTCCCAAACCGGTCGACCGTCGAGCGTGAAGCAAAACAGGCCCAGGTTGCCGAAGTAGCAATAGACGCGCTCGCCGTCGGTGACGGGCGTTTCAGAGGCGTAGCTGTTCTTGATGTGCATCGCCCCACTGGGCGTGCCCTCATGCACCTGCTCTTGCCAGCGAACCTCACCGGTGGCCAGGTCGAGGCAGATGACTTTCCATTGGTGAATCGTTTGGGGCGGCACGAGCCGCTCTCCGCCGAAGTAGAGTCCTTTCTTCGGCTCTTCGCTCTCGCCCTGGTTGACGACCGTGGTCAGGAACACACGGTCTTGCCAGACGATCGGCGACGACCACCCGCGGCCGGGAATGTCGCGCTTCCAAAGCACGTTTTTCGTGGCGCTCCAGGCGTCGGGAAGGTCCTCGCCCTCGACAACGCCCGATCCCTCCGGCCCGCGCCATTGGGGCCAGTTGTCGTCCGCCGGAGCACCGGCGGTGAAGAAACCGGCGAGCACGATTTCGAGCACAGTTGAACGTATCATGAGATTGCCTCCAGTGGCCCGCCGTCGGGCAATAAATCCGCCAGTGGGCAGCCGTCGCAGCGAGGGGCCTTGCGGCAGTGCTCCCGGCCCACGCGCGCGATCAACACGTGAAACTCGCCAAGCGTGGCGGAGTCGCGTTGCAACCCGCTCTCGCACAATTCTCTGACCGCTTCGCCGTCGGCCTCGAATTCGATCCACCCGTGCCGTTTGAAGACGCGGTGCGAATGGATATCGACCACGAAAAGGGGTACGCCCGCCGCTTCCAGCAGGATCGTGTCGGCCGTTTCCCGTCCCACGCCGTTGATCGCCGACAACTCGCGCCGCAGGTCCTCATGTTGGGTGGCGAACATGGTTTTCAGCGAGCCGTCGTGGCGATCGATCGCGTACCGCAGCACCCTTCGCAGGCGCGAGGCTTTTTGCCGAACGGCGCCAACGGGCCGGATCAAGTCGGCCAACTCCTCGGGCGGCGCACCGACCAAGGCGTGCAGATCGAAGAGGCCGGCCTCGCGCAGGTTGCCCAGCGCCCGTTCGACGTATTCTCGCTCGGTGCTCCCCGACAATAGCGCTCGAAGCAGGGTCGCCAGCGCCGAGGCTTCGGTCCGCTCGCGCAGCATGACGGTGCTCGCGGAGGTCCCGACGTCCGAGGCGACGCTGGCGATTCTCACGAAGTCCGCTTGGGATTGCAACCCATAATGGCCGCGCAGCCGTGAGTGGAGTTGGTCGATCGTAATGTCCATGTTCGCGTTGGTCTCGTAGCCGAGCTCGTGAGAGTTGCGATGTCCCGCATCGACGTTCGGAATTCTCACGAATTCCGCGACGGATGCGTGCCGCGCGTCTTGGGGCATTTGACCAGCAAACGGCGAATTAAGCAAACTCGGCGTTTGTCAAGAGCGAAAAACGGCGAACCACCCGCGCCGCCCCGCCGGCGCGAAAAGTCCGTTTGTGGCAACGCATGACGAAGTTTATAATGCACGCAGTCAGGACGCGGGGGGCGTTTCGCCTTTCGCGACCGTTCGAACTCAAAGCGGTCCTTGAAAAAGGCCCGCCTGAAAGATAAGGGGACCAGCGCCGTGTTATCCGTTCGTCCGAAGGTCGCCGAATTGGTGTTCCAGCTCTATGGCCGGTCGCTGCACCCCGAGCTCTTCGAAGTGCACAGCTCGCGCACGGTCCAACGCGGCGAATACGAGGCCATCGTCGACATCACGAGCGCCGGCCACGTGATCACCTGGCGCTACCACGGGCTGACGCTGACCGAAGTCGCCGCCTCGGCGCAGCACCCGCTGCCGCAACGACGTCGGCTGCTTTCCTATCGCCTCAAGGGCGAACGGAGCGACCGCATGGAGTGCCGGGGTGGCGCGTCGTACCAGGTGAATTTCCAGCTCGAACCGGTCGAACCCGAGGTGTTCTGGACCTGCCAGCAGGAGCTGAAGCACCTTGGCGAACAGAAAGGGTTGCTCCACCACTTCCATTCGAGCGGACGGATGGCCTTGGGCGCCTTGAGCTACATCAACGTCGAAACTCGCAATCGCAGCCTGCTGGTGCAGGCCTTCCACACCTTTCCCGATGACTACGCCATCGTCAAAAGCCAGTCGTTGTTCGAGATCCCCTGAAGTATCCCGCCCCCTCCCCGCCATCCCCGCCGATCCGTACTATGAACAAAGAAGAAATCCTCGCCAAGCTGGCCGCCGGTGAGCTCAAGGTCGAAGAAGCCTCGAAACTCCTGGCCGAGACCGAAACGAAGGACCGCCGCAACCTGTATTGCAAGGTCAGCGAAAAGGGCGGTCTCAGCGTCTACGGCCTGCAGCGCATGCCCGTCACGCTCTATGCCGGGCAGTGGGAACGCCTCTTGGACTTTTCCGACACGATCCGCGCGTTCATCAAGGAAAACGAGGGGAAGCTCAACCGCAAGGAGCGGGCGTAACTTCGGCCTTCAGCGCTTCGGCACAATCGGAAAAAAAATCTTCTGCCAGCAAACGGCCGTAGCGGAATTCGGGAGTATTCCGAATGTCGATGCCGCCAATCATCGTGGGGGTATCCTCAAGACATCGGCTGAAGCGGGTCGACTTTCCGGCTGCGAGGTGCGACAATGGCAAAGAGCCCTGAGAAAAGGAGGAGTCACACGTGACGCTTCGCGACCAGATTGCCGAACAGGCGTTGACGCTGCCGCCGGCGGACCGCGCGTTTCTTGCCGAGCTGCTGGAAGAGAGCTTGTCGAGCAACGGATTTGCGACGCCCGAGCTCGCCGCCCAATGGGTGGCGGAGGTCAAACGCCGTGTTGAGCTTTACGACCGTGGAGAAACCCGCGCCTACGACATTCGAACTGTCATGCAATCGATGCGGAACGAACTGGAGGAACGCCGTTCCCGGACCGCGGGCTGATGTTGCGAATCCTTGAAGAAGCGCACGCTGAGGCCGTTGAAGCCGCTGCTTGGTACGACCGCCAGCGAAGCGGCCTCGGCGCCGAATTGCTCGACGAGGTGGAGCAGGCGCTCGAGCGCATCGAAATGGCTCCAGAGAGCTTTGCCACCTGGGAGCCGTACGACGGTCCGGAAGAGTTTCGTCGCTGCGTCCTCAAGCGATTTCCGTATGTCCTGATTTTCATGCATCGGCCGCCGGAAGTGGTGGTCGTTGCCATAAGTCACGCGCGCAGGCGGCCGATGTATTGGCTGGAACGGCTCACCTGAAATCCGCTTCCCTTTCAACACGCCCCGTTTTCGGGTCGCGCGTAAAGTAGCAGGCACACTCCGCTGTGCCGTCCGCGTCCGTTGGACGCTTGAACGTGGGCGTCCTTCTTCTTCCCATTCTCGTTCCGTGGTCCCCCCAATCGCCTGTCTCGTAACGCCTATTCCCTAACGTCTACCGATGCTGCGAGGTCAGCTTCGAGCCGCGAAGCAAGGTCAGCTTCGAGCAGCTTAATTCGCTCCTCGAGCACCACCACGCGGTCGGAAACGACCCCGAGGGCCACGTCGCTGCGATATTGGAATGTGGCGAACATCCCCGGGCCGGGACAAACGCTCCTGAATATGACCTGCTTTGATGCGCGCAGCAACGCAGCACTGCTCTCGATCGATTTGCTATTGGGCGGGATCGAGCAGTGCGGGGTCGGTCGGACCGTAGGCGTTGTCGAAAACTCGCGTCTTGTCGCGGGCGGCAACCGCATCGCGCGCCCGATGGCTGCCATCAATGAAGATCACGTCGCCCTTGTTCGCCTTCTTGAGGGAAACGAGCAACTGGTCCAGTGTGGACACGCGGTAGCGGCCCCCCCGTACGATGCCGGTGTATCCTGGGCCGCCGCCGAGCCGCCCACGCTCGTCCGGTTTCGCTCCGTAGACTTTATGGTCGATCTCGACCCATGTCCGTCCGACCCCGACATTGGCCCGCAAGGAGTCCGCCTTTTTCCGCAGCTCGGCCAACTCCTTCTCCTTGGCCTCGATCTGCCGGTCAAGTTCTGCAAATTCCTTCTGATCCGCCGGGAGACCGGCAGCGGACAAGGATGTCGCGATCGCCGCCGCGGACAATACGATGATGGAAAGTGGCAGGCTCCTCGGCTGCCACGATGTGCGGTTCATGCCACGTCTCCGAAATCCACGCGGGGCCGATGATAAGACACAATGTCTTAATTGAGCATACCGGCGCCGGTGCCAAAATGTCAACAGGCCGCATTTTGTTTTCGTCGACCTCCTCGCGCTTCCGCTCCTGGTACGCCACCAGCACAGC
>DATLQY010000065.1:0-4026 GCA_035534975.1 Pirellulales bacterium | reverse complement strand
CGAAAAAACACCAGATGCTGCTAAAGTTCCTGTTCCTCGCCTTCTTCAATTATTTCGAGACTCGAGGCGGTAATGTACTGTTCGCGCCATTGCGGCTGCGAATTCGGCCGCGCAAGTTCCGCGAGCCTGATCTGCTGCTGTTGCTGTCGCATAGTGACCCGCGCGGCCAAGATCGCTTCTGGGTCGGCGCCGACCTGGCCCTGGAAGTCGTCAGCGGAGACAAGCCGGAACGGGACCTGGTTGACAAACGGGGCGACTTTGCCGAAGCCCGTGTTCCAGAATACTGGATCGTAAACCCGCAATCCGAAACCATCACCGTCCTCCGCTTGAGCGGAGACGTTTACGAAGAAGCAGGCACCTACCGGCGCGGGCAATCGGCAACATCGGTCTTGAGGCCCGAGTTTTCGGTCGCCGTCGGCGAGGTGTTTGACGCCGCTCGATAAACGTTCCGCCGGGGCTGCCAGCCTCTTACCGTGCCTTGACCTTGTTCGTCGCGGGAAGCCGGGCGCCGCGATCCAACATCGGCAGTTGGAGCTTCTCCTCCTGCGAGGGTTCGTCGGGGTTTTCGATGAGGTAATCCCAGCCTATTGGCTTACGCGGCTTGCTGATAAAACGGCTCACCTGATCGATGAAGCCGTTCACGACCAGGTCGTCAAACAAATACGTCTTGCGGCTTTCTTTCTTTGGGGTATGTCCCGGCAAGAACTGATTGATGGCAACCGGCGACATGTCACGCTCATTGAGGACGATTTCCACCGATTGAAAGTTGCCCGCGTCCTGTCTGAGCCGAGGAATCGCCTCCAAAAGAATTTGACCTTTTTCCAGCGGAATCCCCGTATGGTTGTCGGCCAGCGTCGAGACCTTCATCCAGTAACGTTGCAACATTTTTTCGGCCGACGAGCCGAAGACGAAAGGAAGTGGGCTGTCGGCGATCGCTTTACCGCGCATCTCATCAGGCAGGCGCCGTTCCACCAACTTTTTCTCCGCCGCTTTGAATTCGTAAATGGACTTGCCGTCGCAAACCCAGTGCTCGCCCGGAGCGGCTTTCGTGTCAAAGACTCGGTAACTGCCTTTGTCCGGCGCCGCGTAATAGAGCTCGCCCTTGCTCTCGCGGGGGCGCCGTTTGTCGTCTGTATACGTCCCGTATTCACGCAGAGTGAATGTGCATGAAAACGTCTTGATGCCCCTTTGCTTTGCTTCCCATGTGCGCAGCACCAGATCGAGCACGGCTCGCTGTTCAGCGGTCAATTGGAACGGATCGCGTGGCTTTCGCGGCTGCGGAATGCCTGCAAAAGCCATGGGCCTGTGAGTTGCCCCTTGCGCTGGTTGCCGGGCAGGCTGGTTACCTGGTCCGCTCCGCCGAGCGGCCGGTACGGCGTCGTTCGGTCGCCGGGCCGGCGGGTCGGGGGAGCGATCATCTTGCGCAGCGAAACGCTCGGCCGGCGCTTGTTGCTGCGCAGGCTGACTACTTGGCCGGCTGCGCCGAGCGGCCGGTACGGGGTCGTTCGGTCGCTTGGCCGGCGGGTCGGGAGAGCGATCATCTTGCGCGGCGATACGCTCGGCCGGCGCGACCGCAAGCGACAGGCAAATGGCGGCAATCCAGCACCCACGAAAGAGCGACATCCTTGTCGTCTCCGGAATCGAGTTCAGGGGAGGGGACGAATGGTAGCAAAAAGCCTCGACCCACCCTAGGTCGGTTTCGCCAACCAAGCGAGCAGGGCCTCGGGCTGCGTGAAGCACTTTAACGTGAGGTCGGCGTCCGTCGCGCCCAACATGCCGTCCGGCTCCCGGCCGGCAGTGTAGAGCACCGTTCGCACGCCTGCCCGGCGACCGGCCTCGATGTCGAACACGTAGTCGCCGATCATCACGACCTCGTCGCGTGCCAGCCCCCAGAGATCACAGATTCTCCAGATTGCCGTCGGGTCGGGCTTGGCGGGCGCATTCTCCCGCCCCACCACGGGGTCAAAAAAATCGTCCCCACAACTCCTCCGAATCCCCCCATCCCCTTCGAACGCCAGGCCCAAGCGCGCCAGCGTGTCGAGGGCCACCTGGCGGGCGTTGCGAGTGAACACCGCCTGCCGGATTCGCCCGGCGCGAAGCCGTGCGACCAGTTCGGCCGCGCCCGGCACCAGCGTCGCCCGTTCGGCCCCCGCTTTTTCGTGCCGATCGAGGATCGCCGCGCATTGGCTACGGCGCGGTTCGGTGAGGGCCCCAATCGCCTCCAGAAGCGGTGTGCCGGGGGGAATCGCCATCTCCCGGCGCATTTGCTCGAAATCGAGCCTCGAATCGACGAGCGTGCCGTCGAGATCGAAAATCACGCCGCGAATTGGCGATTCCGGCCGCATGGCAGGGGATACGGGGGTGTGGAGGAGACGTTGGGGATGGTCTTTTTCGAACATTCGTAGAGTCGTCTTGACGCGTATGGCCCGATTGCCGACCATCTTGGCCGGTAAGGGCGCTCCGACGCAAGACGTAGCCGAATTCGTGAGCATTCCGGACATTTAGGATACGAATTGGAACTCTCACGAGTTCCCGCGCTGGGGAAAACCGGTATGAAGCTCGCCTTGGTCCATGATTGGCTCACCGGCATGCGCGGCGGCGAGAAGTGCCTCGAGGTGCTCTGCCGCCGTTTTCCCGACGCCGAGCTGTTCACCCTGCTGCACCGGCCGGGCCGCACGTCGCCGGCAATCGACCGGATGCGGATCACGACCAGTTTTCTGCAACGGATCCCGGCCATCGCTCGGCACTATCGCTATTGGCTGCCGGTCATGCCGCGGGCCGCCGAGTCGTTGCGCATCCCCGACGACGTCGATCTGGTCGTGAGTTTCAGCCACGCGGTGGCCAAGAGCGTGCGCGCGCCTCGGGGCGTGCCGCACGTCTGCTATTGCTTCACGCCGATGCGGTACGCCTGGCAACTCCGCGGCGAGTACTTCGACGGCGGCGGAAAGCGGCGCCGACCCTGGTCGTTGGTCCGCGACGCGCTCTTGGACCGCATCCGCGATTGGGACCGCGCCACCAGCGATCGTGTGACGCACTTCGTGGCGATCAGTGAAACCATCGCCGGCCGCATCCGCGATTGTTACGGGCGCGACAGCACGGTAATCTATCCGCCGGTCGATACCGACTTCTACACGCCCGGCCAGGAACGGCGCGACGACTATTACCTTTGCGTTTCCGCGCTGGTGCCGTACAAAAAGATCGACCTGGCCGTGCGGGCCTGCCGGCAGATCGGGCGAGAGCTGGTCGTAATTGGGGCCGGTCCCGAAAGGCGCAAGCTGGCCAAGCTGGGCGGCGCGGGGATTGAGTGGCTCGGCTGGCGCTCGAATGAAGAAATCCGCGAACACTTGCGTCGCTGCCGGGCATTGCTTTTTCCCGGTCAGGAAGACTTCGGCATCGTTCCTCTTGAGTCGCAAGCCTGCGGAACGCCCGTCATTGCCTACGGCCGCGGCGGCGCCACCGAAACCGTTCTGCCCGCCGATGAGCAGAGGTCCGGCAGCGGAGTTTTTTTCGACGAGCCAACACCCGCCGCCCTGGCCGACGCGATGCGCTGGCTGGAGGGACATCCGGCGCGCTTTTCCGGGCGGGCCGCTCGACGGCAAGCTTTGCGATTCAACGCCGAGCGGTACGAAAGCGAAATGCTGGCGTACCTGGAATGGGTCATGGAAGGCGGCAGAACGCGAGCTCGTCGCGCGGCGTAGCCGTGGGGCAGATTTCCAAGGTGCCATAGAGCATTGCCGCCGTCCGGCGCGCAAAAAAAACCCGCACCGGGCTGGCTAACCCGGGCGGGTTTCTTCTTGAAATTCAATAGTCTGCCGGTCAGGTCATTTGCACGACTGCTCGTGTCAATGACTGCCGGCTGATCCCAAGCGAGCACAAGGACCGTCCTCACATGTTTGACTCCAGACGTCACCGTCTGGAAGCCAGAAATCCTTTAGAAAGGAGGTGATCCAGCCGCAGGTTCCCCTACGGCTACCTTGTTACGACTTAGTCCCAATCGCGGAGTTTATCTTCGGCGCTTAGTTCCTT
>DATLQY010000064.1:0-11338 GCA_035534975.1 Pirellulales bacterium | reverse complement strand
GCGTGCGGGATCGGCCTGGTCGCGTTGGCCTTTTATCTTTTTCGCCGCGACCTGGCCCACCGCCAGCGTGCTGAAGACGCGATCCGCCGGCTGGCGGCCATCGTGCAGTCGTCGGAAGACGCGATCGTGAGCAAGTCGCTCGACGGCGTGATCGTGAGTTGGAATTCCGCAGCGCAAAGGCTCTACGGCTACACCGCCCTCGAGGCCATCGGCCGGCCGATCACGATGCTCTGCCCGAGCGAACGCGTCGAGGAGGTCTGGGAACACCTCAACGTCGTGCGCCGCGATCAGCGCCTCGAATGCTTCGAAACCACCCGCCTTCGCAAGGACGGACGCCGGATCGACGTCTCGTTGAGCATTTCGCCGATCAAGGACGCGGCGGGAAAGGTGATCGGCGCTTCGGCCATCGCCCGCGACGTCACCGAGCACAAGACCTTGCAGCGCGAGGTGCTGGAGATTGCCGCCAGCGAGCAGCGCCGCATCGGGCAGGATCTGCACGACGGCACGGGCCAGGAGCTGACGGGGCTGGCCATGTTGGCCCAACGCTTGTTCGGCTTGCTGAACCAGCAATCGCGCAGCGAAGCCCGGGCCGCCGCCAAGATCGTCGACGGGCTGGAACAAGCGCTGCGCAACGTCCGCGCGTTGTCGAGGGGGCTGCTGCCGGTCGAGGTCGACGCCGAGGGGTTGATGGTGGCCTTGGCCGACCTGACGGCGCGAACTGCGGAGCTGCACGGTATCGAGACTGTTTTCCACTGCGACGAGCCGGTGAGCATCGCCGACAACCAGACGGCGACGCACCTCTACCGGATGACGCAGGAGGCCTTGACGAACGCGGTCAAGCACGGCCGAGCCGGGCGCATCGACGTCAGCCTCGAGACCCACGCCGACCTGCTGACGCTTACGGTCGTCGACGATGGCCTGGGCATCCGCCAGGCGGTCGAGGAATCGAACGGCACCGGCCTGCGAATCATGCGGTACCGCGCCGACTTGATCCGCGCCAAGCTGTCGATCGAGCCCACGCAGCCCCACGGCACGCGGGTCACTTGCACCTTGCCGCACCGCCAGGCCTCGGTGGCTGCCGGCAGCAGCAGGATGTATACCGCACGTGGCCGTGGGTGAGAGATTTTCCTGGTTCTGCACAGTAACCCAAAGCTCAGGCGAGGCAACGCCTTACGCTTGCTTGCTTGCTTGCGCTGCGGGTTAGTGTCGAAGTAGGCCGCTCGCCGTATAGCGGAATTCCTGAGAATTGCCAGCGCCGTCGCCGCGGCTCGGGCAGCAACGTCATCGCTTGGCGGCGACGGTAATCCGCACGCCCCTCGACGTCGCGCGTCGCAGACGGCATGCTCGGAGGGGTGTAGGATGGGATTGTCGGCCATCTTTTCGGCGGCGCTTGGGCCGTGGGCGGCCCCCTTAAAAAAGCGCCCTTCCCGCGAGTTTTCCGTGCCGCTCTCCTTGACAGCCGGAGCCGATCCGGTAGGGTGCGAAATGTAGTGAGATCGGTGCGTTGAAGCGTGGGCGCCGACGTTCGGAATCTCGGCGCGCCGGGATTCCGCTACACCAACTCGGCCGGTGGAGTATCACCACGATGAAACAGTTCCAGAACATTCTGGTTGGCGTCGACCCTTCTCAATCGGACCCGCCCGGTTCGGACAAGTTCAGCCCGCCGGCGCAAGAGGCGGTCGAAGCCGCGCTCTGGCTGGCGGAGAAAACCAAGGCCGCGCTGACGTTTTTTTCGGCCATCGACGCTCCGCAAGACTCCGCGTACCTGGATCTGATCTTTGACAAACCGCGCGATTTGCTGCGGTCGCTCACCGCCTCGGTCCAGCGGCAACTCGACCGTTTGGTCGAGCGCGCCGGGGCCAAGGGCGTTTCGGCCAAAGCCGTGGTCGCGCAGGGCGTCGCCTGGACGGAGACCATCCGGCAAGTGCAGGAGAACCAGCACGACCTGGCGATCGTGGGCACGCGGAACCTTGGCGGCGTCGAGCGGTTCTTGTTCGGCAGCACCGCGCAGAAGCTGCTGCGAAGTTGTCCCTGCGCGGTTTGGGTCACCCGCCCTGAGCACGCCATCGACGTTTCGAACATACTGGTCACCAGCGATTTGCAGCCGGTCTCCCAAAAAGCACTCGAGGCAGCACTGGCGCTGGCGCCGTTGTTGGGAGCGAAGGTGCATTTCCTGCATGCCATCGCGCTCGAACGGATCTGGCTTGGCATCGTTGACGAGCGCCAGCTCGAAATGTACGAACAGCGCGTGCATGCGGAGGCCCGGAAGCGGCTCGAAGAACAAGTAGCCGGGCTGGGCGCCACGGGAACCGAGATTGCGATCGAAGTGGTTGAGGGAGATCTGGGGGCCGATCTGGCGATCGTCCGCTACATTGACGAGCACCAGATCGACACCTTGGTGATGGGGACGGCCGGCCGCGGAGGGCTGCCCGGCCTGCTCGTCGGCAATACGGCCGAGCGCATGTTGCACGAGGCCCAATGTTCGCTGCTGGCCGTCAAACCCGACGGCTTTCGGGCGCCTTTGCCGCCAGAGCTTCCCGGCGGGAAGAAGACAGGCCCCTATCTGTGAAGGGGCCTTACGTCACATCCAGCGCCAGGGAGGCACAACGCGCCAGCGAGCGGGGTTTGGTTCCCCATTCTCAAGCATTCTACGCTTCCGCGTACACGCTTTGCAAGCGCTGATCGTCGCCCGTCCGTTTCATCGGCATGATCCCGGCCATCATCAGCCAAAAGCTTGCGGATTTGTAAGGGAAAGGACGCCTTTTCCGCTGTGGTCCGGCATGGATAATGGGCCTTCGCTTGAACCGCCGCGCGCCGTGTCGTTGGACCACACTATTCACCGAGTACAGCCTTAGGAGCCCCCATGGATTTGCTGAACGAATTTTGGGACAACTTCAAGCACAACCTCTTCAAGCCACTGTTGCTGTTCTTCTACATGGGCTTCTCGGTGCCGCTGCTGAAGGTGCCGTTCGAGTTCCCGCACATCATTTACCAGGGGCTGACGATTTACCTGCTGATTGCCATCGGGTGGCACGGAGGCGAGGAGTTGGCCGATCTGAATGTTCACGACCTGGCTCAGGCGGGTGGGTTCATGGCGATCGGATTCGTGATGAACTTCATCATTGGTTGCATCGCCTACCTGGGCCTACCTGGGCCTCCGCAAGGCGACGAAACTGCGGAATATCGACGCGGCCACGGTGGTGGGCTATTACGGCTCAGACTCCGCCGGCACATTCGTGACTTGCGTGGGCGTGCTGACCGCGAATAACATCGCCTACGCCGCCTACATGCCGGTGATGCTGGCCGTAATGGAGATTCCCGGCTGCCTGGTGGCGCTTTACCTGGTTTCGCGATTGCGGCGCAAGGGTATGGATGCGTTGGGCCATATGCCCGACGAGGTTGGGTACGATCCCAACGCCCGCGCGGCGGACACTGGGGCCGCGGGTGGACATGGCACCGAGGGCGGACACGGCGCGCAGACGAAACATGAGGGCAAGGCGGGCACCGCGGCCTTGTTGCACGAGGTGTTCCTCAATCCCGGGTTGTTCCTGCTCTTCGGCGGTATCCTCATCGGCTACGTTAGCGAGTTGCAGCGCAAACCCGAGCCGGTGGCGGTCATCGTCTTCGAGAAGGATGGCTCGGCGAAAAAGGCGATCACGGTGAACGAGCGAGCGTCGCTCGACGGGCAGCATGACACGGCGAAGAACGACCGCGAGCACAAGCCGGATGTCGAGCACGAGGGCGACGACCAACAACGAACCGATGGTGGAGTTGAGGGTCACGACGACGAGTCGATGGCTTTCGTCGCGCCTTTGCAAAAGCGAAAGGAGATCGCCACGCACGTCCGACTGAAGTCGTCGAAGAAGGGTGCCTATGAGCAATTGGATATGATCTTCGTCGACTTGTTCCAGGGACTGCTCTGCCTCTTCCTGCTTGAGATGGGCATGACCGCTTGCAAGCGCCTGCGCGACCTGAAGGCCGGCGGCGTGCCGTTCGTGATGTTCGGGATCATCGCGCCCGACGCCTTCGCCACGCTCGGCATGATCGTCGCCCATACCTACAGTTGGGCCCTTGGCGAGCCGCTGGAGCAAGGCACCTACGTGTTGTTCGCCGTGCTCTGCGGGGCGGCTTCGTACATCGCGGTGCCCGCAGTGCAGCGGATGGCGATTCCCGAAGCCAGCCCGACCTTACCGCTGGCGGCTTCCTTGGGCCTGACGTTCTCGTATAATGTGACCATAGGGATTCCGATGTACATCATGATCTCGAAGATCATCATCACGGAATTTCCGATTGGTTGAATCTACGGGCCGCGGCCATGAAGACGATCGACTACATCTACCGGTTCGATCCCAAGAACCCCACGGCGAAACCCGTGCCGCCCGATGCCGAGGCGGCGCGCCGCACGCTGGAAGACGGGAACCGGATGTTTTCGGAATGGATGGAAAGCTGCCGGACGGGCACGTTTTCGTCCGGCGAGCCGCGCTTCGTGGTGCCTTGCAACGGCCTGGAAGTCGGCATGGTGCGGACCAAGGGGGCCATGCCCAAGCCCTCGCCGTTCGCGGTGGTCGTCGGCTGCTCCGACGCGCGGGTACCGACCGAAATGCTCTTCGGCCAGGGATTCAACGACCTGTTCGTGATCCGCGTGGCCGGCAACGTGTTGGGCGACGAGTGCCTGGGAAGCATCGACTTCGCGCTCACGGCGCTCAGCGAGAGCGTCAAGGTCGTGGTGATGCTCGGCCACAGCGGCTGCGGTGCTGTGACCGGCGCGGTCGATGCCTACTTGCAGCCCTTGAAGTTCTGGTCGAAGTCGATTTCGCCGAACCTGCGGCAGATTTTGCAGCGGATCTTCGTGGCCGTCCGCGAGGCGGCCAATGGCTTGGAAAAGGTCTGGGGTGCCAGCGCGCGGGACATGCCCGGCTATCGCGACGCCCTGATCGAAGCCGCCGTCTGCCTGAACGCGGCGCAGGCCGCCTACACGCTGCACCTGGATGTCGAGAAAGCAGGCAAGTGGGAAATCGAGGTCTTGTACGGGGTTTACAACCTCTTCACGCACCGCATCTCGATGCCCGACAAGCCCGGCGTTTCGATCAGCGACCGCCCCGTGAACCTGGTCTACGCGCCGACGAACCCGCGCGATTTCAACGCCTTGGCCCTGCAAGTGGCCGAGCGGCTCCGCGACGCGCCGCTTCCTGGTGTGCGGGGCGCCGCGTCGTTGAGCGCCGTGTTGCCGGGCGCCGAGTTACCTGGCGACAATGGAGTTGGCACGGGGCCGAATTCCGCGGAACCAGTCGAAGAAGAGGAAGAAGACCACGAGCGGTTGTAAGCGCACGTCGCGTTGGCCACGACGATGGAAATCAACTACACCGACCCGCTTGTGCCAGGTTCCCCGGCGCTGGTATCGTGTAGCGGAATTCGTGAGAATTCCGATGTGCCTACGATGGCGCATCCTTTGAGAGGAATGGAATGAGCGTCGATCCGGCCCCTTCGATCCGTCCTGGCGAGACGCTCGCCTTGCGCGAGTTGCCCACCTTCGACCTGGACACATTTCGCAGAAACTTGTGCGACGGCGTGCGGCGAGGGCAGCGGGTGCTGGCTTTGTTCGGGCAACCCACCGGCGATGCCGGGGCCACCGGAGAAACGGGTTTGCGGTTGTTCCTGGTGCTGGCCGACGCGGAGTCGGGCACGTTCTCACTGCAATCGACCGAAGTGGGCGACCGTTACCCCTCGCTCACACTCGACTGCACGGCGGTCCATTGGTTCGAGCGCGAGATCGCCGAGCAATGGGGCGTTGTGCCCGATGGGCACCCTTGGCTGAAGCCAGTCCGTTTCCATCGTTCGTACCGTCCGCCGCGCGACGCCTGGTCGCGACCCGAGGGGCAACCGATCATGCCCAGCGTGACCGACTTCTTCCGCGTCGAAGGGCCTGAGATTCATGAAGTCGCCGTGGGACCGGTGCATGCCGGCGTAATCGAGCCGGGCCACTTCCGCTTCCAGTGCCACGGCGAGCACGTGTTCCACCTGGAGATCTCGCTCGGCTTCCAACACCGGGGCGTCGAGCGGGCACTTATCGGCGGACCCGACAAACGGACGATCCATTACATGGAGACCCTGGCCGGAGACACGACCATCGGCCATACCAGCGCCTATTGCCAGGCAGTCGAGGCGCTGGCCGGTTGTCGCGCGCCGCTCCGCGCCGAGGCGATCCGCGGCATCGCCCTGGAACTCGAGCGGTTGGCCAACCACACCGGCGACCTGGGCGCGCTGGCGGGCGACGTCGGCTTCCTGCCCACGTTGTCGTTCAACGGCCGTTTGCGGGGCGATTATCTCAACGCCACCGCGTTGATCTGCGGCAGTCGATTCGGCCGCGGGCTGGTGCGGCCCGGCGGGGTGGCCTTCGACCTCGACGCCGAGCGGATCAAAACGCTGATCGAACGCCTCGAACCGGCCCTGGAAGACACGGCCGGTTCGCTCAAGGTGCTCTGGCAATCGCTCTCGGTTCAAGCCCGCTTCGAGAACACGGGCACGGTCTCGAAGGCCCTTTGCGACGAGTTGGGCCTGGTCGGCATGGCGGCGCGGGCCTGCGGCGCGTACCGCGACGCGCGGCACGACTTCCCCCATGGCATCTTCCGCTTCACTCAAATTCCGATCTCGACCTGCCCCTCGGGCGACGTGTTCGCCAGGGCCTACGTGCGCGGCATGGAGGTACAACGGTCGGGAAATTTCGTACTCGAACAACTGCGGATGTTGGCCTCGGGACCGACGACGGCCCCCATGGGCCCCATGGCGCGCGAATCGGTGGCGGTCTCGCTGGTCGAGGGCTGGCGCGGCGAGATTTGCCACGTGGCCATCACTAACGGCGAAGGGCATTTCGCCCATTACAAGGTGATCGACCCGTCGTTCCACAACTGGATCGGCCTGGCCATGTCGCTGCGCGACCAGCAGATTTCCGACTTCCCTCTTTGCAACAAGAGCTTCAACCTTTCGTACTGCGGACACGATTTGTAATGTTTAACATCATCGCCGAACGCTCGCGCCAAGGGCACCAGACCTCGACCTACCCGCTGACCGCGCCGAAGGTATCGGACCGTTTTCGCGGGCTGCCGGTGATCGACGCGACCAAGTGCGAAGACGGTTGCCGCGCGTGCGCCGAGGCTTGTCCTACGGAGGCGATCACCGCCGACGTCAAATCGCTCTCGCTTGATCTCGGCCGGTGCCTGTTTTGCACCGACTGCACGCAGGCCTGTCCCACCGGCGCGATAAACTACACGCCCGAGTACCGCCTGGCTGTGCGCAACCGCGAGGATCTGGTCCTCGACGGCCGACCGATCGAGTTGGCCCACGAGCTCGACGAGCGCACAAGGCGGCTGTTCGGTCGATCGCTCAAGTTACGGCAAGTGAGCGCGGGGGGCTGCAATGGCTGCGAGGCCGACGTCAACGTGCTCACGACGTTGGTTTTCGACTTGGGACGGTTCGGGATCGACTTTGTCGCATCGCCCCGGCACGCCGACGGACTGTTGATTACAGGTCCCGTGACCGACAATATGAAGTACGCGCTGGAAAAGACCTATGAGGCAGTGCCCGCGCCGAAGATCGTGATCGCGGTGGGGGCTTGCGCTATTTCTGGCGGTCCGTACATCGGCCATTCGGTCGTAAACAACGGCGCCGACCGCGTCGTGCCAGTTGATCTCTACGTGCCCGGCTGCCCCCCCAATCCGTGGACGATCCTCGACGGCCTGTTGAGGCTGCTGGGCCGCCTCGAAGGGCCCACCAAGGATCTGGCAGCGCCAGTTGCCAACGAAACCTCGGCGAAATAGCGCCCTCCCCCAGATTGGCAGCACGAGTCGCGCCGCGAGACCTTTCACGGGGGCCCCCCGCCTGATTTGCCGGTCATCATTGGTAAATTGGGCATAATGTACCGCCGTTATGGCCCCATTTTAAGGCGCCACGTAGCGGGGACCGATTTAGTTCCCAAGCCGCCGTGCTATCGCTTCACCCCCGGTCCCAAACCTGGGCAAAGCCGCAACCAGGCGGGGCCACGATGGATTTGCACCTACGGCGACAGGCGAGCGGGGGGGGCGGTAGCCCATTGGCGAGGCTTACCTGGGCCCACGATCGATTCACACCTACGGCGATGAACGTCATGACCCACCGACACGCTTGCCGTTTCCCGCGCACGTGCCTCGCTGTGATCGGATGTCTGGCGTTCAATTTTCACGGCGGACCGCCGCGCGTCCTTGGCGACGAATCGCTGCGGCAGCGCGACCCGATCGTGCTGGCGGTCAAACAGACGAAGCCGGCCATCGTAAACATCCACGGCGAAAAGACCGTAACCGCCGAAGGCACCTCGGCCGAGCCCGGCGACGCGGGCCGCCGGGTCAATGGCATGGGCACCGGCGTGATCATCGACTCCAGAGGTTACGTGATCACCAACCACCACGTCGTCGAGGGGGTCAAACGGATCAGCGTGACCACCGCCGACCACGACTCGTACATCGCCAAGCTCATCTCGCACGATCCGCAGACCGATCTGGCGATCATCAAGATCGACGCCGACGAGCCGCTGCCGGTCATGGCCATCGGCACGTCGAGCGACCTGATGCTGGGCGAAACCGTTGTGGCCGTCGGCAACGCCTTCGGTTATGAGCACACGGTCACCAAGGGGATCATCAGTGCCTTGCACCGCACGGTTCAGGTAAGCGACGCCCAGAACTACGATGACCTGATCCAGACCGACGCCAGCATCAATCCGGGCAATTCGGGCGGACCGCTGTTGAGCGTCGACGGCCAGATGATCGCGCTCAATGTGGCGGTGCGGGCCGGGGCCCAGGGGATCGGCTTCGCGATACCGGCCGACAAGGTCATGGAAGTGGCGGCCGACTTGCTCAGCACTCGGAGGCTGAACCACACATGGCACGGCGTGGTCGCCAAGACGAAAATCGACGCGACCCATTGCGCTCTCGTCGTGGGCGCCGTCGATCTCCTCAGCCCGGCCGCCGAATGCGGGCTGAAGCCGGGCGACGTGATCAAGACCGTCGACGATCAACCCGTCAACCGCACGCTCGATCTGGAACGAGCGTTCTTGGGACACGCTTCGGGCGACGAGGTTTCCGTCAAAGTCGAACGCAAGGGGAAGCCGCTGGCGTTGGCCATCGTGCTTGCCGCGGCGCCCAAGGCCTCGGACGAGTCGGGCGACCCGACCTGGGACCTGCTTGGGCTGGCGCTGAAACCGATGCCGAACAGGCAATTCAGGCAATTGCACCACGGACGTTACAACGGCGGCTTGTCGGTGGTGGACGTGCGTCCCGAAGGCCCCGCCGCGAAGCAGGGAATTCGCAGGGGCGACGTCCTGGTCGGAATGCACCAATGGGAGACGATCAAGTTGTCCGACGTCGCGTACATCCTCGAACGGACCGACGTCGACCGGCTTGGTCCGTTGAAGTTCTACATCCTGCGCGAGAACGAGCCGGTGACACTGTACGGCTTTCTCACCGTCTCGCACCGCCGGAAATGAGACAATCCGGCTGAGCTGTTCGTGGGCCTACGCCGTGGCCGATCTGTCATTGGGCCGCGGTCTCCAGCGTACTCTCGACGGGTGCGGCGGCCTTCCAGCGTTTGCCTGCCAACTCGGGCTCGTAGTCCGGTACACCGGCCAGGCGTGCGATTTCTCGCATGAACCTCCTGGTCAATTCATCAAGCACCTCGCGCTGTCCCTCCCGACCGTAGTAATCGGAAATGTCCATGGGCTGGCCGACCCGCAGACGCGCTTTGGCGGTCATGAACAGGAAGCCGAAGATGCGGCCCGCATAGGGCGAGCCGGTGATGTAGCAGGGCACGACCGGGACCCGCGCCTTGAGCGCCACCAGGGCCGCGCCCGGACGGCCCGGAAGCATGAAGCTCGGCGTATCGTTGATCCTTCCTTCGGGAAACATGCCCACCAGCTCGCCCTGTTTGGCGTACCGCATCGCCAGCTTCGTCGCCGCCGTGTCAACGCCCCCGCGCCCGGTCGGAATCACCTGCAGTAATCTCAACGCCCAGCCCACCAGCGGATGGGAGCAATACTCGCGCGCAACCATCCAGTGGACCTGCCGGTCGCAAGCCAACGCAATGAAGGCCGGGTCGATCGGGCTGCGATGGTTGCAGACGATCACCGCCCCCCGGCCGGCCGGCGGCGATACCTGCCCTTCCACCGCCGCGCGCCAAATGACCCTACTCATGAACTGGTTGAACATGTATATAGGCAATTGTACCGGCGCGACATGAAGGTTGAAGTACACGCGAACGGTGCCGAACGCAAGCGCCAGGCCCAGCAGGCCGAGCACACACATCGCCATGAGCCTGGTTTGTTCGTCGGATAACATGCGGACCACTATAATCAGCCGAGCCGAAAAAAGGGAGTCCGATGCGAATTGGCGTGCTCAGCGACACACACGGCCAGGTGCGGCACACGCAAAACGCCGTAAGGATGCTTGAGAGTCTCGAAGTCGAGCTGGTTTTGCACTGCGGAGACATCGGTTCGGCCGCCGTCGTCGAGCTGTTTGCTTCCTGGCCCACGCATTTCGTCTTCGGCAACGTCGACGATCCATCGGCCCTCGGCGAGGCCATCCTCGCTGCAAAGCAGATTTGCCACGAACGCTTCGGCCAGCTCGAACTCGTCGGCCGGCGGATTGCCTTCCTGCACGGTGACGATGTCGGATTACTGAACGAGACCGCCACCGCCGGCAAATGGGACCTGGTTTGCCACGGGCACACGCACGTCGCGAGGCAACAACGTCTGGGACGCACCCTGGTGCTCAACCCCGGCGCCGTCTACCGCGCCAGTCCGCACACAATCGCCTGCGTCGAGCTGCCGCAAGTCGAGGCAACGGTGATGGAGGTGTGAAGCCTTGCGGATTATTTCAGTTTCGTCCCATTGATCGGCCGTGCCAATGGACCAAGGACGGGCTCGGTGGGTCGCTCGCCGGGGTGATAGGCGCCGCGGGCGTCGTCCAACACGTCGTCCCAGTAGAACAGCTCTCGCTTCAATTTGCAGTCGGAGAGCAGCCGGGCCTGGTCCATATAGTGCGGCGAGTTCGGGTCGCCGCTCGCGCCGAACTGAACCAGCGTCGCGCCCTGGAAACGCTCGCCGAACTCGAAAACGCCGACATAAGTGTAGCCCACCACTCCGTAGTGCTTGGCCTGGTGCTTGACGAAGGGAATGTGGACCGTGGGGGTGTAGTACTGTGTGAAGATCATCCCCATCGGCCCGTGCGAACCGAGGCTGGGAAGGCTGGGAAGTTTGTCGTCGAAAGGGACATTCATCAGGTCGGCCACGTCGGGGTGCCGCTGAATGCGGTGGATG
>DATLQY010000063.1:0-11213 GCA_035534975.1 Pirellulales bacterium | reverse complement strand
GGTCGGCGATGACCACCGCCGCGGCGTGGGTGCCGACGTTGCGCGCCAGGCCCTCGATTTTCATCGCCAGATCGACGACCTCGCGCACCTCGCCGTCGCTCTGGTAGGTCCGCTTCAGGTCATCGCTCTTTTCCAGGGCCTCCGCCAGCTTGATGTTGAGCGTGTCAGGCACCATGGCGATGATCCGATCGACGCTGGGAATCGGCAGGCCCAGAGTGCGGCCCACGTCGCGAATGGCGGCGCGGGCGCGGAGCGAGCCGAACGTGCCGATTTGGGCCACGTTCTCCGCGCCGTATTTGTCCTTGACGTACTGGATCACCTCGCCGCGGCGGTCCTTGCAGAAGTCGATGTCGATATCGGGCGCTTCCAGCCGGCTGATGTCGAGAAACCGCTCGAACAACAGGTCGTACTTCAAGGGGCAGACGTGGCTCAGCCCCAGGGCGTAGGAAACCAGCGCGCCGACGCCCGAACCACGGGCGGTCGCCGGAATTTTCCGCGAGGCGGCAAAACGGACGAAGTCCCAGACGATCAGAAAGTAGTTGGGGAAACCGAGCGTGTTGATCACGCCCAGCTCGCGCTCGAGCCGTTCGAGAACGACCGGCGCCGGCTTGCCGTCGGGGCACATTTCCGCGTCGCCGACATAGCACCGTTTCAGCCCTTCGAGGCACAGCTCGCGCAGATAATCGGTGGCGGTTTTCCCGGCGGGCACGCTGAAGGTTGGAAAGTGCCGCTTGCCCAGTTCCAGCTCGATACTCACCGTATCGGCGATTCGCTGGCTCTCTTCGACCGCCGCCTCCAAGCCGGGGAAGGCCGCGTACATCTCGTCCGGGCCGCGCAGGTAAAACTGGTCCCCTTCCATCCGCATCCGGTTCGTATCGGTGCGGAAGCGGCCCGTGTTGATGCACAACAATACGTCCTGGACATCGGCATCTTCGCGGTTGACATAGTGGGCGTCGCTGGTGGCCACCAGCGGCAGTCCCATCCGCCGGGCGACCTCGACGGCCCCTTCCATCGCCAATCGTTGCATCTCCAGCCCGTTGTTTTGGATCTCGATGAAATAGCGGTCGCCGAACGTCCTGTGGAACCAGGCGGCGATGTCCATAGCGGCTTTCAGGTCGGGCTCGGCCTGCTGGCCGCGCAGGAGGGTGCGGCTGAACTCGCCCGACACGCAACCACTCAAGCAAATCAAGCCTTCGCTGTGGGCCGCGAGCAACTCCTTGTCGATCCGTGGCTTGCGGTAAAAACCTTCCAGGAAGGCCGCCGAGGCGAGCTTGATCAGGTTCTGGAACCCGACGCGGTTCTGGGCCAACAGCGTTAGGTGAAAGCTCGCTTCCTCATTCTTGTCGACCTCCTTGTGTCGGCGGTCGCCCGGAGCGATGTAGGCTTCGTAGCCGAGAACCGGATTCAAGCCCTCGGCCTTGGCCGCCTGGTAGAACTCCAGCGCTCCGTAGAGATTGCCATGGTCGGTCAGGGCCAGGGCCGTCATCCCTTGCGATTTGGCTTTCGCGACCAGGCCCTTGATGGGGCTGGCCCCGTCCAACAGGCTGTAGTGGCTATGGCAATGGAGATGGGCGAAGGGGCGTGTTGTCATGGGCAGTCCGTTGCTGGGGATGGACCTGGCGCGATCCTGGGAATCCAACCGCCTTTGGGGAACGCCTTGTGTGGTGTTGGGCGTTCGCAGTATCGGGCGAGGTCGTGTGGTTCCAATTTAGCGTTTGTCGTGCTAGCTTGCCACCACCCCGTCGGGCGAGCCGATCCGCTGTGGTGGAATGCCTTCCGCCCTGCCGAAGGCAGGGTCCCGATGGCAGCGCGTGTGATAAAGGCCAGGCGTTGGCGGACAGCACAAGGGCGTCAGCCCGCAGTGCAGGTGTCCGCCGAAGCCTGGACTTGGCTTCAGGATTGGTGGAAGGCCGCGAGATCTGCGCCACGGCGGCCGCGCATGCCGAGCGCGGGTACGCGTTGCCCCGCGGACCGACTTTGACCGGCAGGAGCCGCCGCCACCGGTTGGTTCGACGTGGGAACCGAGTCGCCTCAACGCGACGCTTCGCGGAGGCCCCGAGAACGGGGCGGTGCGTCATTCGCGACTTGAGCGCCGCACCTTCGGCGCTATTTAGGGTCATCCTCCGCTTGTCGGCGGAACGTCGTTTCCATCTCCTGCCAGCGGGTGGCCATCTCGCGCACGCGGTCGGGATGCCGCGGCGCGAGGTTATTCAGTTCGCTGCGATCGGCGGCCAGATCGTAGAGCTCCCAGGCGGCATCGTTTTCACGCGCCGAGACCAGTTTCCAGTTTCCCACGCGCAACGCGCGGTTGCCCTCGTGATCGAAGAACAATTCCCGTTCGAGCGACAGATCCGCGTCGAGCGCGGGAACCAGGCTCACGCCGGGTAGAGGCGGCGCCGACGCGGGCGACGATTCGGCGGCCGCGGCACCGGCCACCTCGAGCAGGGTCGGCACGAGGTCGATCACGTGGCCGACCGCGTGCCGCAGTTCGCCGCGGGCTCGAATGCCTCGCGGCCAGTGCACGATCAAGGGCGTCGAGATGCCCCCTTCGTGTGTCCAGATCTTGTGCCAGCGGAACGGCGAATTGCTGACCGTGGCCCAGCCCGGGCCGATGCACAAGAACGATTGACGCGAGCCCGGCACGGCCGCCCGGTCGTGACCCTCGCCGCGGACCATCACCGTGGCGTCCGCGCCGTTGTCCGAAAGGAACAAGATCAATGTATCATCCAGCGCGCCCATCGAGCGAATTTGATCGACGACGCGGCCGATCTCGCAATCCATGCGGTAGACCATGGCCGCGTGGAGGGCCATTTTGGTCGCTTGGAAACGGCGCTGTTCGTCGTTCAATTCGTTCCAAGCCACCGCGTGGCCCGCCTCGCCCGGGCCGAGCTGGTCGAGCACCTTGGGTTCGAAGTACCGCGGCGTGAATTGCGCGTCGCGCGGCGGCAAGTCGCACGTGAGCAGTCCCAACTCGCGTTGCCGCTGCCATCGCCGTTGGCGAAACGTGTCCCAGCCGTCCAAGTACCGGTCGCGGTAGCGCTCGATGTCCGCCGGCAAGGCGTGCAACGGAAAGTGGGGGGAAGTGAAGGCGAGAAACTGAAAGAAGGGCCGATCGGCATGGCCCGCCTGGTGCTCCTTGAGACAACGTATCGCGTGATCGGCGAAGGCGGTCGTGGCGTAGTAGCCGGCCTCGGGCGGCACCGGCGGCAGCGGTCGATCGTCCTCGAAGTGTTTGGCCGGCGTGAAGTACCGGTCCCAATCTTCGAACCGGTACGAGCGATCGAATCCGCCGTCGGCGAGCGGGGCGACGCTGACGTGCCATTTCCCCGAGTGATAGCTGCGATATCCGCGCGGCTTCAACCGCTGGGGCAGCAAGGGCGCCCACTCGGGCATGCGCCCTTTTGGCGGATCCATGCGCACCTGCTGCGCGTAATAGCCCGACAACAAGCTCGCCCGCGTGGGCCAACAACGGGCCGTGTTGTAGAACTGCGTGAATCGCAACCCTCCCGCCGCCAGACGGTCGAGGTTTGGCGTTTCGATTTCACCGCCGTAGCAGTGGAGATCGGAATAGCCCAGGTCATCGGCGAGAATGACCAGGATATTCGGCGGTCGTTCCGAATCGGCCGCGATCGCCGGCCACGGGCCGAGCGCGGCCGCGGCCGAGAGCGCGAGGAATTCGTACAGGAGTGGCCGGAATCGCGACATATCATCGAATCAGATCGTCCCGAACCGCAACCCGGGATCGGTTTCGCCGACCGTACGTTTTGTTGATCAACATGGTCGCAAGTACCAAGACCACGGCGGTAAACCAAATTGCGATACTCATCGGTTTCAGCACCGCCTTCGCAGCCTGCGGCTGGGCAAGCACCCAATGAATCCATACAATCGCAAGGATCTCTGCAATCAGCGTGAACCAGTTCAGAATTCTCAATGAGAACTGAAGGGACCCGTCCCTGACTTCAACCGGGGTGCCAGCGCACACGGCTTGTCGTTGCTCATCACTCAATTGCGCGATCATTGCGTGCCTCCGTCGATATTCTACACTCCACGCGGCCCTCCATGCCACCCTTGAGGATTTCGCAGATGCACACGTATATCGCCTTGCTTCGCGCAGTCAATGTCGGAAGCACTTGGATCAAGATGGCCGAGCTTGGCGAGCTGTTTTCGACGCATGGATTCCAAGATGTGGCAACGTACATTCAGAGCGGAAATGTCGTCTTTTCATCGCGAGATTCCCATGCCAGGTGCATCGAAACGATCGCGTCATTCCTCGAGAAACGGCTCACCACCCCCGTCTGTATCATTCTGAAGAACGCGAAAGACATGGCGATGGTTGTTTCCGAGAATCCCTTTCTCGAAGATTCCACGATCGACCCCACGAAGCTGCACGTCACGTTTCTGAAGGAGAAGCCCACCAAGAACGTCGTGAGGATGATGGATGCCATCAAGGCGGGAGAAGACCGATTCCATGTGTCGGGCTCGGTTGTCTATTTGCATTGTCCTGACGGCTACGGCCGCACCAAGCTATCCAATTCAGCCATCGAACGGGCGCTCAGAGTTCAAGCGACAACCCGAAATTGGAAGACCGTCGTTACGTTACTCGACATGGCCCAAGGCTAGTCCCTTGAGCTCTGCCTTCCGCGCCCGTAGGAGCTACGGTTTGCCGTCCTCGTAATCGATCCGGAAGGGTTTGTTGGTGACGAACACCACGGTCACGTCGCCCTCGGCGCTGGCGCCGTGTTCCATGACTTCGCCTTCGGGGAACCAGACGAAACTGCCGGGACCGTAGCTGCCCTTGTGCGTCACCAGCGTGCCCTCGAGCACGTACATGCCGTGGCCGCAGGGGTGCGTGTGCCGCGGATTGATCACGCCCGCGGGATAGCGGACCAGGCGGACCAGCATGCCGGTCTCGGGATCGCTGAAGATCTCCTTGCGGTAGATGGGCTGGCCGATCTGTTCGGTGAAGCGCTCTTCCCAGGGAAGATCGTTGGCGTTGAAGGCGGTGTATTGGCTGGTGGGCATCGAGTCCTCCGGTGGTGGATTTTATCGTTGGCCGCGACCACGGACAAGCGCTGGCTCGGCCGCCTGTGCAGGCGCGATCGGGGCTCAGCCACGACGTTGGCGGCAGCCGAAACCAGCCGTAACTCGGCCAAGCCTGTACGGCATCACCGCGATTTTTGTCACCACTCACGGAACCTCGGCCGCCTGGTGTAACTCTCGATGATGCCTACCACACTATGCTTCATGGTGGCTGGGGCAGAGCCTAAGCGATGCCCCGGTCAGTATCAAGCCGGGGCATCGCTTAGGCTCTGCCGCCAGCCACCGCTTAATTGTGGCAAAATCTCTCATTCTCGGCCGCGTGACGTATATGCTGATTCCTGGGCAGCAAACCCTACTCGAAAGGCGATCTTATGGTGCCGCGACGGATGTTGGTGGGTGGTTTCTTGTTGCTCCTGGTCAGTTCCGTGGTCTCCGCACAGCCGCCAGCCCGGCGTGGCCCCGGCGGTTTTGGTCGTGGAGGCTTTGGCGGGATGCGTGGCGCCGAGGCATCCCCGGCCACACTGCTGGCCATGCCCGAGGTTCGCAAAGAGCTGGCCACCACGGACGAACAAGGCAAAGGCATCGACGAAGCCCTTGCCGCGCTCGAAGAACAATCGCGGGCGTTGTTCGGTAACTTCCGAGAGCTCCAAAACCTTCCGGAGGAAGAGCGCGCCAAGCGGTTTACTGAAGCCGGCGAGAAGATGCAAGAGGCCCGCGACAAGGCCGTCGAGAAGATAGCGACCATTCTGGACAAGTCGCAGCTTGCCCGCCTTGAACAACTGCGCTTGCAGCGCGAAGGGATCACGGCCCTGAGCCGGACCGAAGTCGCCGACCGGCTTGGCCTCTCCGCGGAACAACGGGACAAGCTTCATGCGATTCAAGAAGGCGTCCGCGGTGCCGGCGCCGGAGCGCGGAATTTCCAGGACATGTCGGACGACGAGCGGCGCGAGCTTTTTTCGCAAATGCAAGAGAGGCGCCGTAAGGCAGATGCCGACATGCTGCTGGTCTTGACCGCCGACCAGAAAGACAAACTGACGGAGTTGAAGGGGGCGGAGTTCAAGTTCCCCGCGCCACGGGATGGCTTAACGATCACCCCTTCCTTGCCGGCCTCGGGTGGCGACGCGCCGGCGGGGTTCGACATCGAGCGAAAGGACATTGCTCGGGGACACGTCGAGACGGTCGAGTACGACTCGACGTCGGTCGGCGGCAAACGGAAGATGGTCGTCTACACGCCGCCGGGCTATGCGCCGGACCGTAAATACCCGGTTCTTTACCTGTTACACGGCGCCGGCGACAACGAGACGGGCTGGCAGCGGAGAGGGGTCGCCAACGTGATTCTCGACAATCTCTACGCCGAGGGGAAGCTCGCGCCGATGATCGTCGTCATGCCCAACGGCTCCCTGCGGTCCCCCGGCAACGATCGTGGCCGAGGCCGCGACAACGCCTTCGAGAACGATCTATTGCACGACATCCTGCCGTACGTCGAATCGAATTATGCGGCGCAGCCTGACGCCGGGCACCGCGCCATCGCGGGGTTGTCCATGGGTGGAGGGCAGGCGATTTCGATCGGGCTGGCGCACCTCGACACCTTCGCTTGGGTGGGGGGCTTTTCGTCAGCGCTGTTCGGTCCGCAGGCCGAACTGATTGGTGACGGAACGAATCGGAAGCAACTGCGCCTGCTCTGGCTGTCATGTGGCAATGCCGACCGGCTCATTGACGGTAGCAAGGCCCTCCACGACGCCTTGGAGCAAGAGCAGGTTCCTCACATTTGGCACGTCGATGCCGGCAGCCATGCCTGGCCGGTATGGAGAAACGACCTGTACCTCCTTGCCCAGAAGCTGTTTCGCGACGACGCCCCGGCCGAACGTCCAGCGTCGCGCTAATCATTTGCCCGCAATCGCAATCAGCAACCACATCACGAGCCCGTTGCTGATACTGTGAGCAACCATAGCGGGAACGAGCGTACCTCGCCATTCACGGAACAATGTGAAGGCGAAGGCGAGCGACATCAAGATTGGCGCCGCGATCCAACCCTGTGGATGAATGGCGGCGAACATGAGGCTGGCGACCGTTGCGCTCGCCAGCGCGCTGGCGGCATAGCCCAGCCACGCGGTTGCGTCGCGCAAGTGGCGGTGCAGCACGCCGCGAAACATGGTCTCTTCGACGATTGGCGCCATGACCAGGGCGGATTTGGGCCCCCCCAATTCGCCGACCAACACGACATTCCGTAGGCGCTGAGAAAGCGTTCCTTGGTCCCGCGCCGCGACCTCATGAAGAAGTTGTTGCCGTTGGGGCGGGAACAGTTGCGCCCGACCGACGGTTAACCGTGCCAGCCATTCGTTTCGGGCAGTGGCGAGCGAGACTGCGTCAAGATCCTGTTGCCCGATACCTCCCCGCCGAGGTACACGATGCGCCCGCACCCACGCTGAGCCGGCGAGCACAGCGACGATGACCACCCAGGCCAACCACGGACTTCCGCGGCGCTTAGGCGGCTCGTCGAACAGGAAGTTGGGCGGCTCGTCGAACAGGAAGCGAGGCAGCGGTTCGTTCCAGTGCGGCATGCGGATCGATATGGCGTAACGCGCGAACGGTTTTACGGGTGAGGCTCAAACCGATCGGCATTGTACCGAACATTATTTGCCACGGGAACTCAAACGTCTAGGCACGTCGACCCGTTGACGTTCGACGGTGCCGGACGGAGAATGCCCCTTTCGTAGACAGCTCGAATGGTTGCGGCGAGGTGGGAGTTTCCGTACCATGCGAAAAGCATGCCGGCCCGCGCCGTGTGCTCTGAGATCATCCACGTCGATCCCGAACCAACCGCCCTTGACTCTAGCCGCGGAGCCACGAACCCCATGCGATGGAAATTCGAACGCTCGAAGCACCTTGCCACATCGTCGCGCGGCCGAAATGGCCGCGGCACACCTGCTATCGTTGGGTTTGTCCTGGCGCTGGTCATGCTCGCCACCGCCGCCGCCGCTCAAATCGATGATCCGCCGGCCCAAAACGATCGACGGCCGAAAGAAAACGCCGCCCGGACTGACGAAAATACGCCGCCGGCCGGTGCCGGGGAAGCCGAAAAGAAAGCCCCGCCGATTCAGCTCGGCCTGGTCACCAACGATCCGAGGGCCTTTGCCGGCCACAACCTGATGTCTCCGCTGAATTCCAGCCGGACCTACCTGTTCGACGTTACGGGACGAGTTGTTCGGACCTGGCAGAGCGACTGTTCACCCACGCTTTGCGCCTACCTGCTCGACGACGGCCACGTGCTGCGCGGCGGCTCGATCGGCACCGAGTCACAGGTGTTCGGTCCCGGTCCGGGCGTCGGCGGACGCGTGCAGGAGTTCAACTGGGACGGAGAGCTGGTTTGGGATTTTCGCTTTTATAATGCCAAACAGCTTCCGCACCACGACCTCACCCGGCTGCCCAACGGCAATATCATCATGATCGTCTGGGACCGCAAGACCGCACCCGAGGCCCTCGCCGCCGGGCGACGTCCGGAACTGACCGGCGACAGCCATCTATTGGCCGATTCGCTGATCGAAATCAAGCCGACGGGCAAGACGACGGGCGAAGTCGTCTGGCAGTGGCACCTCTGGGACCACGTCGTGCAGGACTTCGACAAGACCAGGCCGAATTACGGCAACGTGGCGGAGCACCCCGAATTGGTCAACCTCAATTTCGGAGAGGACGCGCTGGCGCCGATCGCGGCCACGAAGGACGGATCGGACAAGCTCAAGAGCGTCGGTTACATCGGGGCCAACGCGGCGGCGGGCAGGCCGCGCGCCAACCCCGACTGGACGCACTTCAACGGCGTGGCCTACAACCCCGACCTCGACCAACTGATGGTCAGCGTCCACGCCTTCAGCGAGTTCTGGATCGTCGATCACAGCACGACCACCGCCGAAGCAGCCGGCCACGCGGGCGGCCGCGGCGGCAAAGGGGGTGACTTGCTCTACCGCTGGGGCAACCCAAGCGCGTACCGCGCCGGAAAGAAGGAAGACCAGAAACTCTTCGCCCAGCACAACGCCCATTGGATCGCCAAAGGCCTGCCCGGCGAAGGGCACGTGCTGGTTTTCAACAACGGCGGCAATCGGCCCGACGGCAGCTATTCGTCGGTCGATGAACTCGTCTTGCCCGTCGATTCGCAGGGAGGGTACACGCGCGCGACCGCCGGAGATCGGGAGGTCGGGGCCTTCGGGCCCGAACAGCCTGCGTGGAGCTACACGGCGCCCACGAAGACCGATTTCTATTCGTTCTTCATATCCGGCTCCCAGCGGCTTGCGAACGGGAACACCCTGATCTGTTCGGGAGCCAATGGCACCATCTTCGAGGTGACGCCGGAAAAGGAAGTCGTTTGGAAATACGTCAATCCGGTCAAGGGAGGCATGGGCTCGCCAGGCGGGTTCGGTCCGCCGCCTCGGCCGGGCCAGGTGATGACGCCGATCGTCCGGGAGCTACTGGCGATTTTGCCGGAGCAGAGCGCGCAGTTGAACGAGTTTCAGAAGGTGGTGGATGGTCGCCTGGAAAAGCTCCTTACGGCCGACCAGGTGGTTCAACTCCAGGAGCCGCAACCGCCGCGTCCCGTCGGTTTCGGGGCGACTTTCCAAACCGGCCAGGTGTTGTCCACGTCGGAGCAAGAGCGGCTGAAACTGTCGGAGGAACAAAAGAAGGAATTGGCGGCGCTTCAGAAGGAGGTGGATGGCCGTCTTGAAACGATCCTGACCGAAGAGCAACGAAAGCAATCCAAGAGCGCGTTCGCGTTCGGTGGTCCGCCGCCGGGCGGGCCCGGACCGGGTGGCCCGCCCAAGCCCGGCCAACTCTTGCCGGCGTTTCTGCGGGGCGCGCTGAAACTCTCCGACGAACAAAACAAGCGACTGGACGCCTTTCAGAACCAGGCCGACGACAAGCTCGGCAAGCTTCTTACCGACGAGCAACGCAAACAGTTCAACGACCCGAAAACATTTGCCGGCCAGCCGCAGCCGGGCGAGTTCATGTCGCTCGTCGTGCAAGCTCGTCTCAAGCTCTCGGCCGAACAAAAAAAGGGGCTGAAAGCACTCCAGGCCGAAGCCGACGCGGAGCTTGCCGAGCTGTTCAGCGAGGAGCAGAAAAAACAGTTCATTGAGATGCAGGCGAACGTCGGCCGAGGCGGGACCGGTGGCGGACGCGGGCCAGGCGGGCCGCCAGGGCCGGGTGGACCTCCAAGTGCCGCTGGTCCACCGGGTCCGGCGGTGCCACCCGCTTTTGCGAACATGAGCGTGATGCCCGTCTTTCGAGTTTATCGTTTCGCGGCCGATCATCCCGGCCTGGCCGGTAAAGACCTGACGCCCGGCGAGACCATCGAGGAGATGGAAACCGAGACCACGCTCTCGCGTGGGAACGGACCTTCGGCCGATCCACGGCCCGACCTTGGTAGGCCATAAGCCGCATAAGCCGAAGCACGGTTGCCGCGGATGGCTGCCCTAGGATAGAATTGAGGCTGTTCTGGATCATCGCTCGCGAGTTGCTTTGATGAGCACGACATCAGCCGACGACGTTACCGGCTTGACCTTCGACGGGCGTGTTCGAGTGCCAACCCTCGCCATGTTGAGCCTGCAAGATTTCCGGGAATGGGTCCACAGCGAGGACTTTCCGGAACGTCTGCGCGCCTCGTTCATCGCCGGCAACGTCGAGGTTGAAATGAGCCCCGAGAACACGGAATTTCACGCCAAAGTGAAAGTCGAGGTAATCGCCATTCTAAGAACGCTTGTCCGTGAGCGCTCGCTTGGTCAGATCTATGCGGACCGCACCCTGCTCGTTTGCCCGGAGGCCGACCTGGCCTCGGAGCCGGACGTCCTGTTCTGTAGTTGGGAGACCCGAGTCACCGGCGGCGTGCGGTTAGGAGAATGGACGCCGGGGAGCGGTAACTACGTGGAACTCATCGGTGCGCCGGATCTCGTGGTGGAAATCGTCAGCACCAGTTCCGTTCGCAAAGACACGAAACTGCTGCGGCAACAGTACTACCGTGCCGGAATTCCCGAGTACTGGTTGATCGACGCGCGTGGCGATGACGTCGACTTTCAACTTCTCGTGCGTGGAGCGGACGATTTTATTGGCGTAGTACCCGACGCCGAGGGCTATCGACATTCGCCCGTGTTCGATATCCGGTTCCTGCTCGATCGGCAGCTCGATCA
>DATLQY010000062.1:0-3179 GCA_035534975.1 Pirellulales bacterium | reverse complement strand
TTATCCATGTCGGCGCTGGCCGTCACCGGAATTGCCGCGTTCCTGTTGGTTTCATCCGCCGTCGCGGCCGATGAAACTGCCGTGTCGATCTTGGCCACGGGGCTGAAGAGCCCCGAGTCCGTCGCGGTCGGCGGCGACGGTACGATCTACGTCTCGACCATCGGCAGGTTCAACGGCGACGGCGATGGCGAAGTGGTCGCGATCAAGGATGGCAAGGCCGTGCCTTTCGCCAAGGGCCTCGACGACCCCAAGGGACTGGTCGCTTTCGAGGACTCGCTGTTCGTCGCCGACAAGCAAAGGGTGTGGCGGATCGATGGCGAGGGCCAGACGGAGGTGTTCGTCGCGGCGGACGCCTTCCCACGCCCGCCCAGGTTTCTCAATGACCTGGCCGTCGATGAAAAGGGCACTCTCTACGTTTCGGACTCGGGCGACCTGCAAGGCAAGCAGGGCGCCGTATTCCGAATCGATCGCGATGGGGCCGTGACGATCGTCACCGACAGCCAGATCGCCCCGGCGCTTCAGGCCCCGAACGGTCTGGTGGTCGAAGACTCCGAGCACCTCCTGCTCCTGGACTTCGTCTCGGGCGCGATCCAGAGAGTAAACCTCGCTGACGGCATGCTCACCCGCTTCGCCACGGAGTACAAGGGAGGTGACGGTCTTGCCAAGGACAAGAGCGGCAAGCTCTACGTCAGCGAATGGACCACCGGCCGCGTGTACGTGCTGGGCAAGGAAAGCCGCGGCCCGACTCTATTGTCGGGCGATTTCCAAGCGGCGGCCGATATCTGTCTCGATTCGACGGGCGAGCGGCTGCTCGTGCCCAACATGACCGGCGGCACGCTCTCGGCGATCAGGCTCGACGCCTTCGCGGCCGTTGCGATCGACGAGACGCCTTTGCCCGTACACAACGAGCGGGCGTTCCCCTCGCTTGAATTCAACCGGCCGGTCTTGCTCACGCACGCGGGCGACGGCACGAACCGGGTGTTCGTGGCCTCGCAATTGGGAAAGGTCCACGTCTTCCCCAACAAACAGACCGCCTCGAAGATGGAAACGTTCCTCGACATCGAAGACCGTGTGCACTATAAGGAATTCGAAAACGAGCAGGGCTTCCTGGGGATGGCCTTCCACCCCAAGTTCAAGACGAACGGCGAGCTGTTCGTGTTTTATTCGACCACCGAGCAGCCGCTCACCTCGGTGGTTTCGCGGTTTCGCGTGGACAGAAAGGACCCAAACCGGGTCGATCCCAAGAGCGAAACGGAACTACTCCGCGTTACTCGGCCGTTCTGGAACCACGACGGCGGCACGCTGGCCTTCGGACCTGACGGCTACCTTTACATCGCGCTGGGCGACGGCGGCAAGGCGAACGACCCTTTCGGTAACGGCCAGAACCTGCGGACGCTGCTCGGGAAAATCCTGCGGATCGACGTGGACCACAAGGACCCTGGCAAGAACTACGCGATTCCCAAGGACAATCCGTTCCTCGATTACCCTCACGCTCAAGGCGAAATCTGGGCCTACGGTCTGCGCAACGTGTGGCGGTTGTCGTTCGACCGCGCGACCGGCCATTGCTGGGCAGCCGACGTGGGGCAGGACCTGTGGGAGGAAATCGACATCATCGTTCGCGGCGGTAACTACGGATGGAACCCACGCGAGGGGCGGCACCCGTTCGGCATCGGCGGCATCCAAGAACCGCGAGCAGACATCATCGAGCCGATCTTCGAGTACCACCACGACGTCGGCAAATCGGTCACCGGCGGCCTCGTTTATCGTGGCAAGCGGGTGCCGCAACTCGCCGGCGCCTATCTGTACGCCGACTACGTGACGGGCAAGCTCCGCGCCTTGCGCTACGACGAAGAGCGTCAGGTGCTGCTCGCCGATCAGTCGATCGGCGACAACATTTCGCCGGTCATGTCGTTCGGCGAGGACGAAACCGGCGAGGCCTACTTCATGACCACGCGGGGTTGGATCTCGTGGTTTGCGGCGGATGCAAAGTGAGGGCCGTGTATGTGGATGCGTATGAGCATTCACGGACCAGCCAACGCGCGCCTTTTTCGTTTCAACGCGAGGTAGAAAAGCAGCACTCCGCTCAAGCACAGGAACGACCAACGTAAGCACGTCGCCTCGGCCAGCGATAGTCCCAGGCCTGTCCAAAGCGCCACGTACGCGGCCAGGCAGACGGGACATTTCGGCATCAACGCCCAGAGGCCCAGCGACAACGCACCAGCCACGAATTGCCAACCACGCCGTCCTCGGGGCGCCGGTCGAGGAGCGCGGCCGCGGCAACATCCGTCCGTCAGTGGCAGTCTTTTTCGTGGCAGCATGATCCGGCGCCTGGCGAAGTCGGTTCATATTTGTCGTGATGACGTACCCATGCCATCGGCGAAGCCAAGCTGTCTTCGTCGCGGCCATTCGGCGCCCGGTCTAGGATCGCGTAGGTTCCCAACATCGCTTCCAGCCCACGGCCATATCCCGAGAAGGTATGAAAGACCGCGTCGCTGGGATCTTTGTAGAAACAGCTTAGGCCAGGATTCTCTTCTCCATGCGGAGGAATTGTGGCGAAGTTGTAAGCGTTCACGCCGCCGTCGACCTCTTCCTTGGTGAACCATACTCCAAAGTCGCGATTGAAATCGCAGCCGCCCGACGAGACCCACGTAAAGCGCCAGCCCATCCGCTTTTTGAATGCCGACAGCTTCTCAATTGGCGCGCGGGAGACGAGCACCAGCGAGACGTCCCGCGCTTGGAGGTGCTCGATCGCTCCGTTCATGTGATCCATCACATACGAGCAGCCCGGGCAACCCTCTTCCCAATCGGGACCGAACATGAAGTGGTACGTCGCGAGCTGGCTCCGTCCGTTGAACAGATCCACGAGGCTCAATTTGCCCAGCGGCCCCGCGAAGACGTAGTCTTTCTCGACTCTCGCCCAGGGGAGCTCGCGACGCTGGCGGGCGACCTCGTCGCTCAGGTGCGTCAGCTCCTTTTCCTTGGCCAAGAATTCGCTGCGAGCGCGTAGCCATCCACTCTTGGAAACAACCTTGTGATCGAGCCCGATTGTTGAATTCATGAGGATTGCTCCTGAATGAGAATTGATTGATGCGATTCGTCGGTCCCTATTTCTTGCCCTGGTTCGATTTGCGCTCAGCTCGATCGCGGATTTTGCCGATCCAGTGTCCCCACCCCTTGGG